>VGZO01000001.1 GCA_016872555.1 Planctomycetota bacterium | reverse complement strand
CGCCGGATGCGGCCGACGGCGACCCGGGAAACCCTCGGCGTTTCCCGCGGTCGCCACAGTGGACAAAGGCCAGGGAGGGCTTTGTCCACGTGAAGTCAGTTCGGCCGCCGGATGCGGCCGACGGCGACCCGGGAAACCCTCGGCGTTTCCCGCGGTCGCCACAGTGGACAAAGGCCAGGGAGGGCTTTGTCCACGTGAAGTCAGTTCGGCCGCCGGATGCGGCCGACGGCGACCCGGGAAACCCTCGGCGTTTCCCGCGGTCGCCACAGTGGACAAAGGCCAGGGAGGGCTTTGTCCACGTGAAGTCAGCGGGCGGCAAACCGCTTTCCGACCGCGTCCCAGTCGATCACGTTGTAGAACGCGTTGACGTAGTCGGGGCGGCGGTTCTGGTAGAGCAGGTAATAGGCGTGCTCCCAGACGTCGATCCCGAGCAGAGGCACGTTGCCGTGCATGATCGGGCTGTCTTGGTTTGCGGTGCTCTCCACCACCAGCTTCCCGCCCGGGGCCCGCGACAACCAGGCCCAGCCGCTGCCGAACCGGCCGAGGGCCGCCTTGGTGAACTCGGCCTTGAAGTTGTCGAACGACCCGAACACGCTGCGGATCGCCTCGCCGAGCTGGCCACCCGGCTCGCCCCCCTTGCCCTTGGCGAGCGACTCCCAGAACAGCGTGTGGTTGGCGTGGCCGCCGCCGTTGTTGCGGACGACGGTCCGGATCGCCTCGGGGACCTTTTCGAGGTCGGCGATCAGCTTCTCGACCGGCAGGTCGCCCAGCGCGTTGCCCTCGAGCGCCTTGTTGACGTTGGTGACGTACGTCGCGTGGTGCTTGTCGTGGTGGATCTCCATCGTCCGCGCGTCGATGTAGGGCTCGAGGGCGTCGAAGGCGTAGGGCAGGGGAGGCAGCGTGTAGGCCATCGGTGAACCTCGCTTGGAAAGGTGTGCGGGAAGTTGTGGGATCCTAGCCTTTCGCCGTGAGGGGGGCAAACAACCGCCGACGATCGGCGGCGCCGGTGGCGACCGGGAGGACGGTGCCGAACCTACCGACGGTGCGCGTTGGGATCGTGGGCCGCCGGCGGGTGCAGGTTGGCGGGGTGGGAGGTCGAAAAACCATCGGGGCGCGATTCCCGTCGGCACGGATGCCGCGGTCGTCCCCGGGGCACTGCCGCCCCCACCTGGATGGATTCTCCGGTCAGCCATGTCCTCCGCCGGCAGCCAGCCCTCGGCCGGGCAATGTCGCTCGTTGCTCCCCCTCGGTCGTTCCACCCACCGGCCCGCCCGCTCGGCGCCGCGCTATTGGGCGGCGGCCGCACCGGAACGGCAAACGCCCCCCGCCGTCTGGGTTCCGACCGGCGTGGCGCGGTTCATCGCCCTGGCCGGTGGCACGATCCTCCTCACCGCGGCCGTCATCGCCGCCGGCTCCCCGGCCGTCATCGGTCGGCTGGCCGGCGCGCCCGAGGGGCGCTTCGCCCGCTCGGCGTCCGCGTTGGCGACGTGCCTCGACCCGACGACCGCCGCGGGGCTCGCGGCCTGGCTGACGCAGCAGCTGCTGCTCGTCGCGGCGGCCACGAGCCTCGTCGTCCGGGGCATGCTCCGCTTCCGCCAGCCCCCGGCCGGGCGCGGCTTCACGGCCCTGGCACTGGTTCTCTTCGCGGCCAGCATCGCGACCACCGTCCCGGTCGGCCGCCTCGTGGCCGCCGTCGGCACCGATCTCACCGGCCTCCGGTTCGGTCCGGACGGCTGCGGGTGGTGGTACCTCGTCGCCGGCATCGCGCTGCCCGCGGCGCTCGTGCCGGCGCTGTCGGCCCTGTCGAACCGGGCAGTGCCCGCCGGATGGTTCGCCACCGGGCTGATCGGCTGGGTGATCGCCGCCTGGGCCACGCTCTCGGGTATGGCGAACGCCCCGTTCGTGGCGGCGGCGGCGACGTGCGGGGGAGCGGCGGCGATCGCCGTCGGGCTGCTGGTGACGGCGCGGGGGGTGATCCGCGAGATCCGCGGCGTTCATCCCGTGCCCGCCGGGGCAGCCAAGCCGAAAGCGGAGACGAAGCGGCCCGCCGAGGGCCCCCGGCAGGTGCCCGACGCCGAGGTCGTCGTCGCCGCGGCCACGGCCGAGACGGTCACCGAGCCGACGCTCTACACTGACGGCTCCGACGTCGATCCCGACGACGCCCGGCTGAGCAAGTCGGAGCGCAAGCGGCTCCGCAAGCTGGCGCGGATCCGCGAGGCCGAGGAAGCGGCGGCGGCCGCCTGACCGCGGGCCGGCGTCGGCAGCGTCGCCGCGATCTCCTCCCCCTGGCGAGAGTCCCGTGACAGTCCGCACCCGCTTCGCGCCCAGTCCGACCGGCTACCTCCACATCGGCGGCGTCCGTACGGCGCTGTTCAACTGGCTGTTCTCACGGAAGCACGGCGGGGCGTTCATCCTCCGCATCGACGACACCGACGCCGAACGCAACGTCGATGAAGCCCTCGCCCCGATCCTCGACGGGCTCCGCTGGTTGGGGATCGACTGGGACGAGGGACCGGGAGTCGGCGGCCCCCATGCCCCCTATTTCCAGTCGCAGCGCTCGGCCCACCACAAGGCGGCCGTCGAGCGTCTGCTCGCCTCCGGCCATGCCTACCGCGACTTCGCCACGCCGGCGGAGCTCGACGATGAGCGGAAGGCGGCCCAGGCGGCGGGCAAGCCGTTTCTCTACAGCCGGCGCTTCGCCGCCTCCGACGACGCCGCCGCGGCCCGGTTCGTGGCCGAGGGGCGCAGCGGCGTCGTCCGCCTGAAGATGCCGCGCACGGGGGCGCTGGTGATTCTCGACGCGGTCCGCGGCCGGGTGGAATTCGCCTGGGAGCGCGAGCAGGACCACGTCATCCAGCGCGCCGACGGCTCCTGCCTCTACCACCTCGCCAGCGTGGTCGACGACCAGGATTTCGCGATCACCCACGTGATCCGCGCTGAAGAACACCTCTCCAACACGCCGCGGCAGGCGTTCATCGCCCAGTCGCTCGGCTACCCGCTGCCGGCCTACGCCCATCTCCCGCTGGTCGCCGAGCCGGGGAGCCGCACGAAGCTCTCGAAGCGAAAGCTCGCCCAGTACCTCAAGAACCAGGATTTCAAGCTGGTTGCCGAGCACGGCACGCGGATCGCCGAACGGATCGGCTTGGCCCCCGAGGCCGACACGTTCAATCCGGTGATCGTCGATTTCTACCGCGAGGTCGGCTACCTCCCCTGGGCGATCGACAACTATCTCGCGCTGCTCGGCTGGTCCTACGACGACTCGCGGGAGTTCTTCTCGCGTGCCGAACTGGTGGAGGCGTTCTCGCTCGAGCGGATCAACGCCTCGCCGGCCAGCTTCGACCCGAAGAAGCTGTGGGCCGTGCAGGACCATTACATGCACGAGCTGTCGGTCGACGACAAGCTGGCCCTGATGCTCCCGTATCTGGTGCGCGCCGGCCTGGTTGGCGACCCGGCGACGCCGGAGCAGGTCGCGATCGTGCGCCAGGTGATCGAGGCCTCGGGCGACCGGCTGAAAGTGGCCGGCGACATCCTCGCCTACGCCGACTTTTTCCTCGTCGACGAGCCGCCGTTCGACGACGCCGCGGTCAAGCAGCGCCTCGCCAAGCCGGGTGTCGCCGACCTGCTGCGGGCCTATGCCAAGCGGCTGGACACCGCAGGGGCGTTTCAGCCGGACGAGCTCGAGCGACTGCTCAAGGAAGTGGTCGAGTCGCGCGGGCTGAAGGTCGGCGACTTGATCCATGCCGTCCGCGTCGCGGTCACCGGCCGCTCGGTCGGGCCGGGCCTGTATGAGACGCTCGCGATCCTCGAACGCGACAAGGTCCTCGCGCGCATCGCCCGGGCGCTGCCGCTGGCGGGGTGAGAGGGCTGGCCGCGACGCCGGGTTCATGGGCGAGCCGGGCTCGTGCGCGACGCGGGACCTAGCCTCGGCTCGGGCTCTGCAGAGGGGATCGCCAGCCCATGGGATGGTGAAGGGGGGCCCTGGGTTGTGCGGCGGGAGGTGCGGCGCTGAGTGGCGCGCTGGGCGTCGCGGGGTAGCGCGGCGTGGGTAGCGCGACGTGGGGTTGGGGCGGCGTGCGTCGGCCGGGTCGGGCCGCGCGGCCGGCGCGTCGGGCTGCCCGCGGTAACCGCCGCGCGTGGGCCGGGCGTGTGGAACTGTTTGAAGGCTGCGGACAATCTGCCCGGCCGCCGGATACGGCCGAGGGCCGCCTGGGAAACCCTCGGTGCTTCCCGCGGTCGCCTTACGGTTGGCTCGGTGAAAACCGGGCTCAGAGGGCGTTTTCCACGGACAACCAGGGCATGGGCCTGCTGGATTCCAGTTTTTTTCCTTTCGCTGTTACGACCCCACCCTTGGCTGCGGTTGCGTAAGAAACGCTGACTGTATTCCCGGCTGTTCCGGGGTGGGTTCGGCGGTTCATCCGAAACGGGGAACAAGCATGATGCGTACGAGCGTGTGCAGCGGATTGACGGCGGTGGCGTTGGCATTCGGCGTGGCGACCGCCGCCGAACCGGTTCGCCAGGTGGCATTGCTCCAGACGGCCGACATCGTCGACACGGCGGTCGCCGCCGGGACGTTCAAGACGCTGGCCGCAGCTGCGGGTGCCGCCGGCCTGGTCGAGACCTTGAAGAGCCCTGGCCCGTTCACCGTCTTCGCCCCGACCGACGAGGCGTTCAAGAAGCTGCCCGCCGGCACGGTGGAAAACCTCCTCAAGCCCGAGAACAAGGAAAAGCTCAAGGAGATCCTGCTCCTGCACGTCGTCCCCGGCTCGGTGATGGCGGCTGACGTGGTCAAGCTCAAGGAGGCCAAGACGGCCGGTGGCAAGACGATCGGGATCGCGACCGAGGGTGGTGTGACGATCAGCACCCCGTCGTCGAAGGCCAAGGTCGTGAAGACCGACATCAAGGCCAAGAACGGCGTGATCCACGTCATCGACACCGTCATCCTGCCGTGAGGCGGCGACGAGTAACTCAGCCGCGCTGACTCATAATCGCCATCGGCGACTGTTGTCAGTGCACAGATCGAAGCCCCGCGGGTTGCCCAAGCCCGCGGGGCTTTTCGTTTTTGAGGCCCGAGCCACCACCACCAGTCGCCGCAAGGACCACTCACCGCAACGACGTGGCGAAAGCGCCCGCACCGCAGCTTCCTGAATCCATTCATGGGACCCGCGAAGCCCCTCCGCCGTCGCCCTCGCATCGGCCCGTCACCCACTGGCTGCGGGTCGATGCGAGGGCATAGGCGCGAGGGGCGTCCCCCTCTGCAGAGCCGGAGCCGAGGCTTCCTCCGACCCAAGGTGACCGCGCAGTCCACAGGCGCGAGGGGCGTCGCCTCTGCGGAGCCCGAGTTGAGACAGGGCGCCGCCCCAGCGACTCACGCTCTCGCCCGCTCCCATACCATCGCCACGCTCGTCGTGAACGTCCCGCCGAGGTTGAACGACAGCGCCCGCCGCGCTCCCTCGACCTGCCGCGCTCCCGCCCGGCCGACGAGCTGGTCGAAGATCTCCGCCACCTGCCTCACCCCGGTCGCTCCGACGGGATGGCCGTCGCCGATCAACCCACCGCCGGTGTTCACCGGAAGCGACCACGGAGGCGCAGCCGTCCCGACCAGCTCGCGGCGCACCTGCGGGAGCATCGTCGCCCCCGTCTCCACCAACCGCGTCGCCCCACCCGGCTCGGCCCACCCGAGCAGCTCGTAGGTGACGATCTCGGTGATCGAAAAGCAGTCGTGGACCTCGGCGCAGTCGATCTCGCGCGGCCCGATCCCCGCCATCCGGAAGGCCTGCTCGGCCGCCCGGCGGGCGACGGGAAACTCCGGCACCTCCTTGTCTGCCAGGCGCAGCCTGTCGGTCGCCTGCCCGAGGCCGCGAAGGCGGATCGCCGGCCGGCCGGCCAGCGGCGCCGCCGCCAGGACCAGCGCCGCGGCGCCGTCGCTGATCTGCGAGCAGTCCGACACCTTGAGCGGTGGCGCGAAGCGCGGATTGGAGTCGTCGGCGGCCAGGGCGCGCTCGAGCGACATTCCGCCGCCGCGCGTCTGGGCGAGCGGGTTGAGGGCGGCATGGGCGTGGTTCTTCGCCGCCACCAGCGCCAGCGTGCGGTCAGCGAGGCCGTGGCGTGCGGCGTAGCGGTCGGCGATCGAGGCGAACATCCGCGGCATCATGTGGTCGCCATACTCCGGCCGTTCGACGGCCTTGTCGGCCGCGGTCGCCAGCACCTCGGCGCCGTCGGCGGGAGCCATCGTCTTCTGCTGCTCGGCGCCGACGACGAGGACCACGTCGTGGAGGCCGGCGGCGATCCCCCGCGCCGCCGTGGCCACGGCCAAGCCGCCCGACGCGCAGGCCGCCTCGACATGGGCGGTGGGGATGCCGACCAGCGCCGGGTCGATGTCGAGGAGCAGTGCGCCGAGGTGGAGCTGGCCGGCGAACAGGCCGGCGGCGAAGTTGCCGACGAGCCCCGCCCCGACGTCGGCGGCGGCCACGCCGGCATCGGCCAGCGCCCCGCGCCCCGCCTCGACGATCACGTCGGCCAGCGCCTTTCGCTCCTTGCGGAGGTTGCGCTGGAAGTCGGTCCGTGCCACCCCGACCACGTACACGTCACGCATCGCGTCTCCTCCTCCTCCTTGGCAAACCCCTCGCAGTGTAGGATCCGGCCGCGAGGGTGGGCGACACGATTCGGGCACCGCGCGGAGGGGGCGATGACGGCCGACACACGGGTGGCGCTGGTGACGGGGAGCTCGCGCGGGATCGGGGCGGGGATCGTCCGCGCCCTGGCGGCCGACGGGATCCGCTGCGTGGTGAACTACGTCGCCGACCCCGAGGGGCGCAACCGCGCCGACGCCGAGTCGCTCGCCGCCGAGACCGGCGCCGCGCTTGTCTGCGAGTGCGACGTGGCCGACCATGCCGCGGTCGGCGCGATGATGCGCTCGATCGTGGAGGCGGTCGGCGGCCTCGACATCGTCGTCGCCAATGCCGGCATCCTCCGCGACCGGACGCTCCGCAAGATGACAGCCGACGACTTCCGCCAGGTGATCGACGTCAACCTCGGCGGCACGTTCAACGTCGTCCAGCACGCCACCACGCTCCTCCGCCCCGGCGGGCGGATCGTGACGATCGGCTCGGTGGCCGGCTTCCAGGGGTTTTTCGGCCAGGGCAACTACGCCGCCAGCAAGGCGGGGATCGTGGCGCTGACGAAAGTCGCGGCGCGCGAGTTCGCCCGCCAGGGGACCACGGTCAACTGCGTCGCCCCCGGATTCATCGCCACCGAGATCCTCGCCGACATGCCCGCCGACGTGACCGAGAAGTTCCGCGCCTCGATCCCGCTCGGCCGGCTCGGGGCGGTAGACGACGTCGTCAACGCCGTGACGTTCCTCTGCTCCCCCCGCTCCGGCTACGTGACCGGGCAGGTGATCCACGTCAACGGTGGGTTCGCCATGTGACGCCGCCAGGCTCGGCTCCCCCGCACCGCCCCCGGACAGCTATCATTCGCTGTGGGGGTGGCAGGGTGGCCCCCCCGCCTCCCGGAGGGACGCGCCATGCTCCGCCCCGCCAGCACCGACCCCGCGGCCGACAGCGCCGCCGAGGCGATGGCCCTGATCCTCGCCCAGGCGGGGCGCAGCGCCGAGGAGATCGCCTCCCTGGCCACGCTCGACGACGCCGACAAGGCCGCCGAAGGGCAGTTTTCCGGCGCCGCCCCGACGCTCGAATCGCTGTTCGGGCGTGCCCGGGCGGTGGAGTTTGCCGCCGGCCGCTTCAATCCCGAGCCGGCGGTGGCGGCGACGATGGCCGCGTGCCTCGAGTTCACCCTCGCGCAGAAGCGCGACGGCCGGCTGCTCGACAACGAGCGGATGCTGTTCACCCCCGCGACGATCGCCGGCTTGGCACAGCGCGGCTTCTTCGGGCTCGCGATCCCGACGCGCTACGGCGGCGCCGGGGCGCGGCTCGGCGATCTCGGGCCGCTGCTGCGGGCGCTGACGCTCGTCCACCCCGACCTGGCGGTGATGTTCGAGGTCCACAACTTCCTCGGGCCGGTCACGCCGCTGCTCGACTTCGGCACCGACGAGCAAAAGGAGCGGTTCCTCCCGCGGATGGCGCGCGGCGAGCTGCTCGGCTCGTTCGCCCTCACCGAGCCGGGGGTCGGCGCCGATCCCAGCAAGCTGTCGCTCACGGCCCGGCGCGACGGCGAGCGCTGGCTCGTGTCGGGAGTGAAGTGGCCGATCACCAACGTCGTCTACGGCGGGATCTGCATCCTCGTCCTCAAGCTCGACGGCGCGGGGCTGCCGAAGGGGCGCGACTCGGCGATGCTCGTGTTCGAGGTGCCTCCCGCCGACACGCCGCAGTTCCGCATGGTGCGCAACCGGCTGATGGCGTTCGACTACCTGTGGAACGCCCGGTTCCGCCTCACCGACTGCCCGGTGCCGATCGACAACCTCCTCGGGCCGCCGGGGCGCGGCCTCGCCCAGGCGTTCAGCTCGCTGGCCAAGGGGCGCGGCGGGATCTGCGTGAACAGCGCCGTCAAGAGCTTCCGGCTCCTCGCCCAGCTGATCCGCGATCCCGAGGCGACCGGCGGGCAGGGGGCCGACGTGGCGACCGTGCGGGCTGGCTGGGTCGGCTTCCGCAGCACGTTCGGCCGGCCGATCGGCGAATCGCCGCGGATCCGCACCTGGATGGGCCGGGCGGTGGCCGGAGCACTCGCCAGCCGGGCCCTGGGCGACGTCTGTTTCCGGCTTGCCGCCAACGGCGTCCGTGACGAGACGATGGGGATGATCGCCAAGGTCTACGCGACCAAGTCGCTGCTCCAAACGGCGATCCACGCCTACCAGATCCAAGGGGGACGCTCCGTCCATGTCGACGAGCGCCGCGCCGCGGAACGCCATGGCCTGGCGATCCCCGCCGGCCGCGTGCCGATCGAAAACTACATCGGCGAGAACATCCACGAAGTGGCGATCGCCACGGTCTACGAGGGGCCCAATCCGGTCCTCGCCGACGTCGGCGCCCCCAACGCGATGACGCGCGAGATCCGCACCCGGTACCTCGAGCCGATCGGCCTGGCCGAGGCGCAGGGGCGCTCGGCGCTCGGGGCCAAGGCGGCGTTCGGCTGGTTCTGTCTGAAGACGGTCCTCGGGTCGTTCAATCCCCGGCCCGGCGATCTCGGCGGCATCGGTGCGCTGTCGCCGGCGCGCGAGCGCTGGATCCGCAACGCGTTCCGCCGCCAACGCGTGCTCGGGAGGCGCGTGCTGTGGGTGATCGCCCGGCACCAGCGGGCGTTCATCGAGAAGAGCTTCCTGCTCGGCGACGAGGGGGGGATCTTCGACCAGCTCTGCGCCTCGACGGCGGCGCTGGTCTACGCCGTGGCGCTCGACCGCGGCGAGCGCGAATACGAGCTCGTCGGTATGGCCCTCGACCTCGAGGCCGAATTGGCCTGCGCTGGCAAGGCGCCGTCGGCCCGCCTCCAGGAGACGTGGGCCGAGATCGGCCGCGATCTGATCGACCCCCGCGGGGTCCTCCACCGCGATCTCGTCGCCGACATCCCCGTCAGCGCCATCCCGCTCGACCCGCGCCACGTCGACCGCTACATCTGACGCGTCTTCCCATCGTTTTCGGAGTCGTCCGTTGGCCGAACCGGTCCGCTTCGACGCCGCGCGGCCGGGGGTGGTGTTCGCCACCCTCGACCGCCCCGAACGGCGCAACGCCCTCTCGATCGCCCTCCTCGATTCCCTCGTCGCCGGGCTCGACCGCCTGGCCGGCGACGGCACGACGCGCGTCGTGATCCTCCGCGGCGCCGGGCCGGTGTTCTGCGCGGGGCTCGACCTCGCCGAAGCGGCCGACGAAACGCTCGTCGAGCGATCGGCGCAGGGGGTTGCCCGGGCGCTCGAGCGGCTCGGCGGCGACGAGCTGGTGACGATCGCCGCGGTCCACGGCGGCGCCTACGCCGGCGGCGTCGGCCTGGCCAGCGGCTGCGACCTGGTGATCGCCGCCTCCGACGCCAAGCTCGGCTTCCCCGAGGCGCGGCGCGGGCTGCTTCCCGCGCTCGTCTGCGACGTGCTGCGGACGAAAGTGCGCCGCGGCGACCTGACCGAGCTGTTTCTCGTCGGCGAGCCGATCGACGCCCCCCGCGCCCGCGATATCGGCCTGGTACAGCGCGTGGTGCCGGCGGCGCGGCTCGAGCCCGAGGCACTGGCGGTGGCCGACGCGATCCTCGCCGGTGGCCCGGACACGATCCGCCGCACCAAGGCGCTGATCCGCCACGCCTTCGGCTGGCCGGGCGACGACGCCGCCGCCGCGGCCGCCGCGATCGCCGAGCACCTCGTCGGCCGGCGCAGCGACGAGGCGACCGAAGGGCTCCGCGCGTTTCTCGAGAAGCGCCCGCCGTCGTGGTCGCCGTCGCGGTAGCCTTCGTCAGGCCGTTTCGATCCGGGCGACATCTTGGAGGCCGAGCTCGTCGATCGCGATCTCGCGCATCCGGAACTTCTGCACCTTTCCCGTGACGGTCGTCGGGAAGATATCGACGAACTTCCAGTAGTGCGGCACCTTGAAGTAGGCGAGCCGCGCCTTGCAAAACTCCTTCAGCTCGTCGGCCGTCGCCGTGCGGCCGTCGCGGAGCGCCACCCAGGCCATCACCTGCTCGCCGAACTTCCGGTCGGGGACGCCGATCACCTGGACGTCGCGAACGGCGGGATGGGCGTGGAGGACCTCCTCGATCTCGCGCGGGAAGATGTTTTCGCCGCCGCGGATCACCAGGTCCTTGATCCGGCCGGTGATCCGGAACGTCCCGCCGGGCTCGCGGAGCGCGATATCGCCGGTGTGGAGCCAGCCGTCGGCGTCGATCGCCTTGGCGGTCATCTCCGGCATCTTGTAATACCCGAGCATCACGCCGTGGCCGCGGGCGCACAGTTCACCGGGCAGGCCGTCGCCGAGCGCCTGGCCCGTGGCCGGATCGACGATCTTCACCTCGACGCCGGGAAGCGCCCGGCCGACGGTGCCGACGCGGATCTCGAGCGGATCGTCGCAGTGCGTCTGCGTGATCAGCGGGGCCGCCTCGGTCTGTCCGTAGCCGATCGTCATCTCGCGCGCCCCCATCTCGCCGGTCACGCGCCGCATCAGCTCGATCGGGCAGGGGCTCCCGGCCATGATCCCGGTGCGGAGCGAGCCGAGGTCGCGGCGCGGATAGTCGGGATGCTCGAGCAGCGCGATGAACATCGTCGGCACGCCGTACAGCACCGTGCAGCGCTCCGCCTCGAGCGCCGCCAGCGTGGCCTCGGGCTGGAACGACTCGGCCGGAAACACCATCGCCGCCCCGTGGACGATCCCGCACAGCGTGCCGAGCACGCAGCCGAAGCAGTGGTACAGCGGCACGGGGATGCACAGCGCGTCGGCCGGCGAGAAACGCTGGGCGACGCCGGCATAGAAGGCGTTGAGGAGGATGTTGCGGTGGGAGAGCGTCGCCCCCTTGGGCACGCCGGTGGTGCCGGAGGTGAACTGGATGTTGATCGGGTCGGCCGGCGTGACGGCCGCCTCGGCGGCGGACAGCGCCTCCGGCGCGACGGCCCGCCCGCCGGCGACGAGCTCATCCCAACCGACCATCCCCGGCGGCGTCGGGCCGCGCAGCGAGATCACCGACCGGAGCCGCGGGAACGTCGCCGACTCGATCCTGCCGGGCGTCGCGGCCGCCAGTTCGGGGACCACCTCGGCGACGGCGGCGTGGTAGTCGGTCGACTTGAAGCGGTCGACCACGGCCAGCCCCGCCAGGTCGGCCTGGCCGATCGCGAACGCCAACTCGGCGGGACGGTACGACGGATTGACCGTCACCAGCACGACGCCGATCCGGGCCGTCGCGAATTGGAGCAGGACCCATTCCGGGACGTTCGTCGCCCAGACGCCGAAATGGTCGCCGCGGCGGAATCCCGCCGCGAGCAGCGCCGCGGCTACGGAGTCGACTTCGGCGTCGAACTCGCGCCACGTCCGCCGCCAGCCGGTCGCGCAGAACACGACGGCCGTGGCGTCGGGATGGCAGGCTGCCGTGGCCCGGAGCACCGCGCCGATCGACAGGCCGTCGACCCACGGGGCGTTACCTCCGGAAAGCGACGCTTCGCCGTCGTTCGTGCGCACTCCTGCCATGGGGGCCTCACCGGGTCGGGGGAGCGTCGAGGGGCATGGCGAGCACCGCCTGGGCGAGCGCCTTCCCCTGGGCATCGTTGCGGAGACCGCGGCGGAGGACGCCGCGGACGACGAAGTTGATCCCGCCGAGGGCCGGGAGCGGATAGGCCGTGACCTCCTCGACACCGAGCGGCCCGAGCCACGCCGCGACGCGCTCGGCGGTGAGCCACGACACGAGCCACGGCCAGTCGGCCGGATCGCGGACGAGGATCCCGACGTTGGCGCCGGTGCCCTTGTCGCCGCTACGGCCGAAGGCGACGTCGAGGAGGCGCCGCGGCGGCCCGGGCGGCGGGGCGGCAGGCGGTGTCGCGAAGGCCGCCCGAACCGGAGCCGGCGCGGGGGCCGGGCGCCGCGCCGGGCCGGTGTCGGCGGTGACGAGCGTCGTCATCGTCGGGATGACGCGATCGGCGCGCACCAGGCACGGCCAGTAGCGGAGCAGCCGGTGGACGCGCGGCCGCCCCTCGGCGTAGCCGGTCGTGCCCTGCGGCCCGGCGGTGACCAGCGGCATCACTTCGCGCGTGAAGGCCTCGACGGGCGCCGCGTCATCGGCCTCGACCGCGATCCGCAGCACCGTCTCCCAGGCGTCTGTGGGAACGAGATCGGGGGGCAGCACCGGAACGCTGTCTCCCTGGCCGAGGCATTCGACGAGCGTGTCGCGGAAGCGGTGGCCGGCGGCGGCCAGGCGCCCGAGCACGATCGCGCCGCAGCGGCGCGCTTTGGTCACCGACTCGGGACCGAACATGGTGAGCGTGGCGGCGGCGCGGAACCCGTCGCGGTAGGTGGCGCTGACCTTGAGCGACTCCGGGGGCGGCCCCCCGCGCGCCCCGGCGACGCGGACCCGGTCGGGGCCGATCTCGGTCACCTCGAGGCCGAGGAACGACACCGTCGCATCGGGGCTCAGGTACCGGCCGGGGTCGCCGATCTCGTAGACGAGCTGCTCCTTGACCGTCGCCGTCGTCACCCGGCCGCCGCTCCCGGCGGCCTTGGTGATCACGCACGAGCCGTCGGCGGCGATCTCGGCGACCGGGAATCCGATCGACTCCGGCGCGGGCACGTCGAGCCAGTCGGTCGAGATCCCGCCGGTGACCTGCGTGCCGCATTCGAGGAGGTGGCCGGCCACGGTAGCACCGGCGGTGAGGTCGTGGTCGTCGGCAGGCCACGCGAACGCATGGCGGCAGGCGGCGACCACGGGGGAGGGATCGGCGACCCGGCCGGTGATCACCAGATCGGCCCCGGCAGCCAGCGCCTCGACGACCGGCCCTGCTCCGAGGTAGGCGTTGGCGGTCACGAGCCGATCGCGCACCGTGTCGAGCGCGGCACCCGAGTCGAGGTTCGTGAACGCATCGGGGCCGCCGCCGGCGCGGAGCGACCCGAGCACGTCGTCGCCGGCGACGACGCCGATCGTCACCGCGCGGCAGCCCGCCTCCTCGATCACGCGCCGGCAGGCGGCGGCGCAGCCGGCGGGGTCGAGCCCCCCGGCGTTGACGATCACGCGGCAGCGCCCGCCGGTCGACCAAAAGGCCGCCAGGTCGGCCACGACGGTGAGCACGTCGCGGACGAACCCCGCCGCCGGGTCGCGCTCGCGCTGCCCGGCGAGGATCGACATCGACACCTCGGCGAGGAAGTCCATCACGAGGTAGTCGAGGCCGGGCTCGAGCGCCAGCAGCTCCCGTGCGGCCGCGAGGCGGTCGCCCCAGAAGGCATGGGCATTGCCGACGCGGATCGAGCGCTTCACACGTCCCTCGGGGCGGAAGGGGGGCGGACGAGGGCCGCCGGAGCGATCGCCGCCAGCGCCGCCGCCAGCCAGTGGCGCGTCCGGTCGGGGGCGATGATCGCGTCGACCCAGCCGCGTGCCGCGGCGTAGCGGACGTCGGTCTGGTCTTCGTAGCTGCGGCGAACGCTGTCGCGGAGCCGCGCCACCTCCTCGGCGCTCGGCGCGGCGCCGCCGCGCGAAGACTCGCGTAGCCGCAGCGCGAGGAGCGTCTCGGCGGCCTGCGCGCCCCCCATCACGGCGTAGCGGGCGTTGGGCCAGGCGACGATCAGCGCCGGGTCGTAGGCCCGGCCGCACATCGCGTAGTGGCCGGCGCCGTAGGAGCTGCCGACGATCACGGTGAACTTCGGCACCGTGGCGATGCTCATCGCCCGCACGAGTTGGGCGCCGGAGCGGATGATCCCCGACTGCTCCGCCTGCTTGCCGACCATGAACCCCTGGACGTCGTGGATGAACAGCAGCGGCACCCGCCCCTGGTCGCACTCACCGACGAACCGGGCCGCCTTTTCGGCGGCGTCGCCGTAGAGCACGCCGCCGATCTGCAGCTCCCCTGCCGCCGACTGCGAGCGCTGCCGGGCGTTGGCCACGATCCCCACCGCCCGGCCGCCGATCCGGGCGCTGCCGGCGACGATCGTCCGCCCCCACTCGGCGCGGAACTCGCGGAACGTGCCGGCGTCGACGATGCAGTCGAGCACCGCGCGCATGTCGTACTCGCCGCGTCCGTCGGCAGGCACGAGGGCGTACAGGTCGGCCGGGTCGCGGGCCGGCGCGGCACCGGAGTCGACGGCGGTCGGGGCCGGCAGCAGGCCGACGAGCTCGCGGAGCCGGGCGAGGCAGGCGGGATCGTCGGGCTCGTGATAATCGACGGTGCCGCTGGTGCGGGCATGCATCGCCGCGCCGCCGAGCTCCTCCGGATCGGCGATTTGGCCCAGCGCCGCCTTCACCAGCGCCGGACCGGCGAGGCACAGCTGGCTTCCCTCGGTCATCAACACGGTGTCGCACAGGACCGGCAGGTAGGCCCCGCCGGCGATGCAATTGCCCATCACGGCGGCGAACTGCGGGATCCCCTCGGCGGCGAGGATCGCGTTGTTGCGGAAGATCCGGCCAAAGTCGTCTTCGTCGGGAAAGATCTCGGCCTGCAGCGGCAGGAACACCCCCGACGAGTCGACGAGGTAGACGATCGGCAGCCGGAGGCGGTGGGCGATCTTCTGGGCGCGGATCAGCTTCTTGACACTCGCCGGAAACATCGCCCCGGCCTTCACCGTGGCGTCGTTGGCGGCGACCATGCAGGGGCGGCCGGCGATCCGGCCGATGCCCGCCACGACCCCGGCCGCCGGCACGTCGCCCCACTCCGGGTCGAGGCCCCACCCGGCCCACAGGCCCAGTTCCAGAAACGGCGCGCCCGGGTCGAGCAGCAACTCGAGCCGCTCGCGTACCGGAAGCCGCCCGAGGCGCCGCTGGCGCTCGTGCCCGGCCGGACCGCCGCCGGCCCGAAGCTTCTCCTCCTGGGCCAGCATCGCGCCGGTCACGTCGCCGAGGTCAGCCACGTTCGCCCCCCGCTTCGCCGCCTGTCCGCGACCGCCGCCGCGCCGATCCCCCACGACGGAAGGATTTTCCGGAATCGCCCCGGGGCTGTCCATGGCGGGTCGGGCGAGGCGCCCGGGCATGAGGTCCGCACGCGCGGGGCCGCAGAGTTTTCCCACTCTCCGTGCGTTTTCCGCCTCCGGCACCTCCGCTCAAGCGGTCGTGCCTGGCGTACCGATGGCGTTGGGGATCACGAAGGGGGTGACGATGACGAATCGCGCGATCGTTCGGCTGACGGTCTGGTTGGTCGCTTTGGCCGCGGCCGCCGCGGGGACAACCGCCCGGGCCCAGACCTACGGGATCGACTTCCGCAACACGCTGATGCCGGCGTCCGGCGGGATGGCCGGCACCAGCGTCGCCGCACCGCAAGACTTCATCTCGGCGATCAACGCTAACCCGGCCGCGCTGACGCAGTACGAGGGCACCCACTTCACCCTCGGCGGCGCCTTCGCCGAGGCGACGGCGAACCTCACACAGAGCGCGCCGCTCCCGCTGCTCGGCGTCGATCCGTTCTCGGCCAAGAGCAGCACGCCGGGGGCGATCGTGCCGGCGATCGGCGTCGCCCAGGAGGTGACCGGCCTGCCCCTGCCGACCACCGTCGGCCTGGCCGTGCTCGGCGCCGCCGGCGGGGGCTCCGACTACGTCCAGGTGCCGGCGAGCAACGGAACGTCGGCCTACCTGCTGATCCTCGAGTTCGCGCCGAGCGTGGCGATCGAGCTCACCGACCGGCTGTCGATCGGTGCCACGATGTTCATCGGCGACGGCTATTCCTCGGGGCCGTCCGTCGGCACGAGCACGATGACCAACGCCTACGCGCTGCGCGGCGGATTCGGCCTCGACTACCGGCTCGGCGACGCGACGTGGCTCGGCGCCTACTACCAGACCAACCAGGATTTCCGGTTCGGCAACCAGCTCGTCTTGTTCTCGCAGTCGCAGTCGCGCGACGTCGACATCGGGCTGCCACAGCAGGTAGGCCTCGGGATCGCCAATGAGTCGCTTCTCGACGGCCGGCTGCTGCTCGCGGCCGACGCGCTGTATCTCGACTGGCGGAGCGCCAGCCTGTTCAAGAGCATCTACACCGGCCAGTGGGTGATACAGACGGGGGCGTAGTACCGGGCCACCGACCGGGTGGCGCTGCGGATCGGCTACGCCTACGCCCAGAACCCGCTCAACGATTCGTTCGGCAGCAGGATCGGCCCGATCGAGGTGCCCGGGGGCCTGCCCGCCGCGCGCTACGTCCAGTCGCAGTTCGCGATCATCAACGAGCACCGGATGGCCGGCGGCATCGGCGTCCGCGACCTGTTGATGCGCGGCCTCGATTTCGACACCTTCGCCGGCGGGATGTTTCCCGCCAGCCAACTGCTCGGCAACTCGACGACGGTGAGCCTCGCCAGCTACTGGATCGGCGTCGGCTTCACCTGGCACTTCCACCAGGCGCCGCAGCCGGCGCGCCGGGGCGCGACATGAGCCGGCCCTGGCGCGGCATCGCCCTTGCGATCGTGGCGCTGGCGGCGGCCGCGGCCGCCACACGGGCGCGGGCTTGGCAAGAGGCGCCCCGCGAGGAGCTGGAAACCGACCGCGACTCGTTCACGTTCGCACCGTCGACCGCGGGCGCCGGGCTGTCGATCGCCGAGCTCTCCTACTCGTTCATCGACAATCGCACCGCCCCCGATGCCCACAGCTACCCGGAGCTGCTCATGCGCCGCGGCTTCGGCGACCGCTTCGAGGCGCGGCTGGGGTTCAATCTCGAGGCCGGGGGGCCGGGGCTGATCTCGGGGAGCGAGTTTGCCGGCGAGGACGTGGTCAGCGAGACGGAGAGCCGGGTGCTGTACGGCGCGAAGGCCGAGACGACCGACCAGGAGGGATGGGTGCCGCGCTCGGCGCTGGTCGTCCAGGGATTCACGCCGGTCTCCGGGCCGTCGAACAAGTCGACGGTGATGGCGGGTGAAGTCTTCGGCTGGCGCTTCGCGGGCGGCACCGAATGGAATACGGCGATCCGCTACGGGACGGGCTTCGCCGAGACCGACGCCTTCAACCAGTGGGCCCCGTCGACGGTGATCAAGGTCCCCGTCGGCGAACGGATGAACGTCCACGCCGAGTACTTCGCGATCCTTTCCGACGGCAAGGACGTTCCGCTCAACCTCCAGTACGCCAGCTTCGGTGGCCATGTCCTGGCGACCGAAAACCTCGAGCTGGGGATCCGGTGCGGGTGGGGGCTCAACGACACCTCGCCCCGATTCTTCACCAATGTCGGCGTCGGCTGGCGCTACTGAATCCCCTCCGGCGGAAACCTGACAGTGCTATACGAAAAACGACATAACACCCACTGTGCGATGGAGCTCCCGGTTTTTAGCGTGTCATATTATGCACATGAAGTGGTTTGAGGATTTCGACGCGTGGGGATCCGCGGTGACCGGCGCGCATCTCCGCCTCGCCTGCGACGGCGTCGAGACGCGGGCGTGGGGGCTGGGTATCGTCGATCTCGACGGCGTCGTGCTCCAGATCGGGAGCGAGGGTGGGGGCACGCTGTGCTACGGCGTCAACGCTCATACCGGCCCATTGCTGTTCGTGCCGCTCATCCATGCTGGCGCTCACGTCGGCAACGGCAGGGCGCTCGACGACGACTCGCTGCTCTTGATCCCCCACGGTGCCGACTTCAGCATCCGGGTCCGCCGCCGGGCCCACGCCTGGCTGTCGGTCGCGCTGCCTGCCGACACGGTGATCGACAGGGATGCAGGGGGCGGAAGTGGTCGCCACGCCACTCCGCCCGGGACGGTGGCGGCGCTGCGGCGGGTGTCGCAAACCATCGCCCAAGCGCTCCTCGGGCAGCCGCCGGGAAGCCCCGCCCACCGCGCTGCCCGCGCCGAGCTGCTCGCGGCAGCGCACGACTGCCTGGCCAGCGAGACGGTGCCACCGATGGTCACCGGACGGCCACGGCTCGACCGGGCGCAGATCATCCGCCGCTCGATGGATGCGATCGATGCGGCACCGATCCTCCCCACCGTCACCGACCTCGTGACGATCGTCGGCGTCAACAGCCGCACGCTGCTACGGACGTTCCAGGAAACGTTCGGCATGCCGCCGAAGCGCTACCTGATGCTCCGCGAGCTCCATGCCGTCCGGCGCCTGCTGACCACGGGTGTCACGCTCGATACGACCGTGGCCGAAGTGCTCGTCCGGAACGGGATCTGGGAGTTCGGCCGGTTCGCGGGGCGCTACCGGCGGCAGTTCGGTGAGTTTCCCTCGGAAACGCTCCGCCGCGCCCAGGGCTGACGGCCCGAGGCGCCCGCGGCCACCGGACGGCCCGGGCGATCCTCTGTCCTCGTCAGCCACCCCGCGCGGCCCGTGTGGGGATCGACCGCCCCTCGAGCCGCTCGGCACGGGCGACGAGCTCGGCCGAGATCGGGCGCGGCACGCCCGCCGCATAGTCGAAGACGACGCAGGTCGACGTGCCGTCGGCCGTGATCGCACCGAGCCGCCGGCTCCAGACGACATGGTCCATGTCGAAGCTCGTCCGGCCGAGGCAGGTGACACGCGTGCCGACGAGCACCTGGTCGGGGTAGTGGAGCTGGCGGCGGAAGTTGCAGGCGACGGCGGCGAGGATCGGCCCCACCCCCTCGGCCCGCATCCGCTCCTCGATCCCTTCGCTGGCCAGGTACACGATCCGCCCCGACTCGAACCAGCGGATCGGCACGGTGTTGTTGACGTGGCCGATCGCGTCTTGGTCGTTCCACTGCACGGCCAGCTCGATCACCACCGGAAACGACGCCAGCTCGTCCGGCCGCGGGCCGGACAGCGGATGGGGGTTGGTAACGGGGTCGGGCATCGGAAGGCGGGCCGGCGTCGGGATCGCTCAGGCCTGTGAATAGTCCATCATGATCGGCGCCGCATCGATTGCCGGCATCCCCGGGAAGCCGCCGTCGGCGATCGCCTCGCCGAGTTTCGTGACCCGCCGCAGGTCGCCGTCACTCGGACGAGCGCCGCGGAGGCGGCGGAGGAGATCGCTGGCGAGGACGTCGGCCGCCTCCTGGACGATCGCCTCGGGGCGTTCGGCCGCCCAGCGGCAGACCGCCACCACCGTGATCAGATCCTGGACTCGCTGCGACACCTCTGCCATCCGGCACTGCCGATCGGCGAGCTTGAGCTGGTGCTTGACCATCACGCCACTGATCTCGGTCGCCGAGCGGTCGAGCTGCTCGTGCGCCGCGTCGAGGTGGCCGCGGAGCCGCGCCGGCATCGAAGGCCACTGCACCTTCCGCCGGCCGGCAAACGCACGCCCCGCCCGCCACTTCGCATAGGGCACCAGCGCCTTGCGCAGCGCCCAGGCATGGGCCGGATTGGCGGGGTTGGGGTTTTTCAGGCCGGCGGCCTGGATCGCCTTGCCGATCGGCTCGAAGTAGGCCTTGCCATGCTCCTTGACGAGCGACTTGAAAAACGCCATCCCGAGCATCTCCCCCTCGCCCTCGTAGATGCAGGGGGCGAGGAACTCGTGGAGGTTGTCGCCGAGGAGGTGGCCGTGGAGGAACGCCCGGCCGCCGTGGGTCTTCATCAACAGCTCGACCGCCGCTTCCTTCTGCGACTCGCTGCCGAAGATCTTGGCGATGATGCACTCCATCTCGCCGCGGTAGCCCTGGTCGAGAAGGCTCGCGCACCAGTCGCGGATCGCGTCGCAGCCGACGATCAGCGCTGCCATCCGCCCCAGCCGGCGCCGGACCAGCTCCCGGCGCACGATCGCCTCGCCGTACGTCCGCCGGAACCGGGCCCAGGGGATCATGCTCGCGAGCATCACGCGCATCGTGCCGGCGGCGGCGGCGCAGAGGGCGACGCGGCCGAGGTTCAGGCCGTGGTAAGCGATCGTCAGTCCGTCGCCGTGCGGGGGGCGGAGGAGGTTCTCGCGCGGCACGCGGAACCCGCGGAACACGAGGCCGTTGTTGAACGAATGCGTCAGCGCGTAGAGACCGTAGCGCCGCACCTGGAACGTCTCGTCCTCGTGCTCGGGCAGGTCGGCGATCAGCACCGCCGGCTTCCCTTCGACGAGGCACACCAGCCCGATCGTGCGGCCGGGGATCGCATTGGTGATGAACAGCTTCTCGCCATCGACGACGTAGTGGTCGCCATCGAGGCGAGCGCTGGTGCGCAGGGCCGTCAGATCGCTGCCGGCGGCCGGCTCGGTGAGGGCGAACGCGGAGAGGCGATTCCCCGCGGCGAGATCAGGGAGGAGGCGGCGCTTTTGCTCGTCGGTCCCGAAGGCGCGCAGCGGATCGACCGCGCCGATGCAGCCGTGCACCGACGCCAGTCCGGCGACGGTCGGATCGATCGTCGCCATCTCGGTGAGGAACCGGGCGAACGCCGTGAACGGGCAGGCGCTGCCGCCGTGTTCGCGATCGACGAGCAGCCCCCAGTAGCCGACGCCGCCGAGGTCGGCGAGCACCGCCGGCGCTACTTTCCCGGCCGCATCGTGGAGCGTGCCGCCCCGCTTGTGGCGGCGGACGAGCTCGAGCGATTCGTCCATCGTCCGCCGGCAGGCGGCGTCGACGGTCGGCTCGGTGACGGAAAACTGCTCGGCGGGAAACGCCGTGTCCCACACCGTCCGGTGCGCCGGGCTCGCGGCGGTCCGGTAACGCTCGGCAAACAGCGTCTCGACCTGCTCGTCGGCGCGGTCGAGCCGGCCGGTGGCACGCGTCTCCTCGGCGCTCTTGCCCGAGAGCTCCAGGGCCGTCTCGACGAACGAGCGCTCGCCGGTATCGTCAGAGGCCACGGGCGGGCGGGCGGTGGGCGTCGACATGATCCCCTCCGGAAGTATCACGGTGACCGTCGAACAGTCCGCCGTCCCCGTCGGCGGTCTCGCCGCAATGATAGCAGGCCGCGTGGCCAGACGACCGGTGCGCGAGGCGTCAGCCGCGCCATTCCCGCTGGTACAACACCTGCGTCGTCGGCGGCACGACCGGCTCCTCGGGCAGCAGGCAGCGCACGAGGGCATAGCCGGCGCGGTGGCCGGCGGTGTCGAGCCAATTGGGATGGCCGGGATCGTGGTGGGCCAGGCAGATTTCGTAGGACCCGTCGGCGGCGACCGCGAGCGTGCGGTCGTTGAGGCAGATCCGGTGGCTCCCGTAGTCGAGGCTCTCGAGCCACGCGTTGTACAGACAGATCCCCCACCAGCGGCCGCGCGGCAGCCGACCGCGGACGAGCATCATCTGGTCGTCGCCGAACCGGTAGCGGCAGCCGAGGTAGACGTTGTCGGGGGTCGGAAACAACAGGCTGCCGTCCATCACGGCAAACACGTTGGGGACCGCACGCGCGGTCTGCTCCCAGGTGCCGGCGGTCCGGGCGACGACCGCCTCGAGGTTGCGCCGGGCGCGGCCGACGGAGGCCGCGAGCGCCGCGGCGTCGAGTGGCCGCGGGGGCGGCCCCCCGATCAGTTCGATCGCCAGCTCGAGGGGCGCTTCGCGGCTCCGATCACGGTAGTACTGGCGCACCATGACGGCGATCTCATCGCCGCTGCCGACGAGGTCGGCGTCGGGCGCGGCGGCCAGCGTGAGCGAAAACCGTCCGTCGGGACCGACGAACCGGCTGTCGTGCCGATGCGCGCCGACCGCCCCCCCTTTCCTGTAGAGCAGCAGGCCGACATACGCGCTGCCCGGCGGCACGCGCCCGCTGATCCGGTAGCGCCGGCCCCCCGAGAGGCGCACGGGGGCGCGCCAGTAGTCGGCGTCGGGATTGTCGGCGAACATCTTCCGCGACGGCCCTTCGGCATGGTGGAACCGCGGCCGGTCGATGTCGCCTTGTTCGACGAACAGATCGACGCTCGCCGACACCATCCGGAGAAGGAACCGCCGCCCTTCGACGTCGTCGAGGTCGGCCGGCATCCGCATCCGCTGTTCCAGCTTTCGCGCGGTCTCCCACAGGCCGTCGAGCGCCGCCGTGACCGCCGCGATCGGTGGCGGGGCGAGGGCGCCGAGGTCGTAGCCGAGCTCGCGCGCCAGGCCGTGGGTCGCGGGCGTGACGCGCGCCGGGTCGAAGCTCTCGAGCCAACTCGTCGCCAGCTCGGGCTGGATCCGGCCGCGGCCCGCCATGTTGGGATCCCCCACGGCGCGGGCGCCGCTGGGCCCCTCCCGCATCCGTTCCCCCTCATAGGGCGTCAGCAGCGCCTCGTGGAACGGGATCGCGAGGCGCTGGCAGACCTTCCCGAGGGCGTCCCGCGGATCGGTGACGAGGTCCTCGTAGCGCACCAGTGCCTGCCGCTCGGCGGGGATCGTCGCCAGGAAGTCGCGGAGGGCCCGGTTGGTCGAGTACCACAGATCCCCGGTCTCGGCCGCGTAACCCGACAGCATCACCTCGGCCATCGGCATGTTTTCGATCGACCGCGTCACGCTTCCCGGATGGCGCACGATCCACAGCCAGCGCGCCAGGGGAAACCACTCGACCAGCCGCCCGAGCGCCGACGGATCGACGGCCAGATGGGGGCACTTGTCGACGAGGATCCGCGGCGCGATCCGCTCCTGGACCCAGGCATAGACCTCGCGCGTGCCACGGTCGGCCAGCGACGCCTCGACGCGCTTCGCCTCATCGACGTCGACCTGCAGCAGCTCCATGATCGTCCGCCGCAGGCCCCCTTTTTCCCAGAACCTTTCCTCGAGGCGCGCCGCGCGCTCGGCCATCGTGGCGAACGGGGCGAGGAGCATCTCCGGGGGCGCGAACAGACCAGGGTGGCCGGCGAGCATCACGCGCAGCAGCGTCGTCCCGCTGCGCGGCGAACCGACGACGAACAGCGGATCGGTCATGGAGCGGCTCCGGGATGGCTGGCCGCGGCGCCGCCCGGCGTGGCGCCGAGCCCGAGCTCGCGGCGCAGCGGCTTTTTGTCGACCTTGCCGTTGGGGAGCAGCGGCAACGACGCGCGGACGACGAACGCCTTGGGGACCTTGAAGTTCACCAGCCGCACGCGGCAGTGCTCGCGGAGCTCGTCTTCTCCGACCGCCATCCCGGGCTTCGGCATCACGAACGCGTGGCCGACCTCGTCGAACACCTCGTGCGGCACGCCGATCACCGCGCAGAACAACACCGCCGGATGGGCCTCGATCACGTCCTCGACCTCGCGCGGGAAGACGTTTTCCCCGCCGGTTTTGAACATCTCCGACCTCCGCCCCTCGAGCGACAGGTAGCCGCGCTCGTCCATCCGGCCGAGGTCGCCGGTGTGGTACCAGCCATCGGCATCGATCGCCGCGGCGGTCAGCCCCGGCTCCCGGAAATAGCCGAGCATCACCGTCGGCCCGCGGAAGCAGACCTCCCCGACGGCCCCGCAGGGCAGCGGCCGCCGTGCGTCGTCGACGATCCGCATCTCGAACGGCGGCACGACGCGGCCGCAGGTCGTGGCGAGCAGATCGAGCGGATCGTCGGGCATCGAGTAGGTGGTGAATCCGCACAGCTCTGTCGAGCCGTAGCCGGTCGAGAGGCGCGCGCCGGTGGCCGCGGCGATCCGCGACAGCACGCCGAGAAGCAGGGGCGACGCCCGCGCGCCACCCCAGACGATGCTCCGCACGCGCGACCAGTCCAGCGTGGCGAACGCCGGCGACTGCATCTGCATCAGGAACATCACCGGCACCTGGCCGACCATCGTCACCCCCTCGCGGGCGATCGTCTCGAGCGATGCCTGAGGGTCGAACCGGTCCATGAGCACCAGCGTGCTGCCCACCAGCAGGCTCGTGGCGGCGATCTCGACGTCGGCGGCGACATGGTTGATCGGAAAGTGGAGGAGCAGCTTCCCCGCCTCGTCGGCGAGCATGTGGCGCGACTCGGTAGCGGCGCTGGTGAGGATCGCCCGGTGGCTGTGGAGCACCCCCTTGGGCCGGCCGGTCGAGCCCGACGTGTACATCAGCAGGGTCGGGTCGTCGGGCGACACCTCGGCCTGGCGGGCGGCGAGTGCCGCGGCGAGCTCGGGGCGGTCGCGGTCGACGAACGCGGCATGGTCGTCGGCCGCGCCGCCGCCGATCACCAGCACGCGCCGGACCGCCGGCACGACCGTAGCCAGCTCGCGCGCCCGCGCGGCGATGTCGGCACCGAGATACTCGCCGAGCGCGACCAGCACCGTCGGCTCGGCGTGGGCGACCAGCTCACGCAGCTCGTCGATCGTGAACTTGGCATTCAGCCCCAGCCAGATCGCGCCGACACGCCCTGCGGCCAATATCGTGGTGACGAATTCGGGGCAGGGGGCGCCGAGCAGCGCCACCCGATCGCCGCGGGCCACCCCCGCCTCGAGCAGCGCCAGGGCCGTGCGCTCGACCGCTACCTCCAGCTGCCGCCACGTGATCCGCACGGTGCCACAGACGACCGCCTCGGCGTCGGGCCTGGCGGCGGCGTGCCGCGACACGCACTGCCACAACAACTCAGGACCGTCGTCCGCGTGCTGCTGACTGGCCACGGTCGGTCTCCGCGCGCCCTGTTCTACTCCCCCCGTCGGTCGAGTATCGTTCGGCGAGCGGGGGATGGGCAAGCGACTCTCACGGACCAGCAGTTTGGAGGTGACCGGTGGCACTACGAGATCCTGGCGGTGCGGCCGACCTGACCGCGAAGACGGTGTTCGTCACCGGCGCGTCGCGCGGGATCGGCCTGGCGATCGCACTGGCAGTGGCGCGCTGCGGGGCCAACGTCGTGATCGCGGCCAAGACCGCCGCGCCGCATCCCAAGCTCCCGGGCACGATCCACGACGCGGCGCGCCAGGTGGAGGAGGCGGGGGGCCGGGCGCTGGCCGTCGCGCTCGACATCCGTGACGACTCAGCGGTGGAGGGGGCGGTGGCCGCGGCCGTCGAGCGGTTCGGCGGGATCGACGCCTGCGTCAACAACGCCGGTGCGATCTTTCTCGCACCCACGCTCGACACGCCGGTCAAGCGCTTCGACCTCGTCCATCAGGTCAACGCCCGCGGCGCGTTCGTCGTCACGCGCGCCTGCCTGCCGCACCTGTTGAAGAGTGCCAATCCCCACGTGCTCTCGATCTGCCCGCCGCTGTCGCTCGAGCCGCGCTGGTACGCGCCGCACCTGGCCTACACGCTGTCGAAGATGGGGATGAGCCTCGGCGTCCTCGGGCTGGCGGAGGAGTTTCGCGGGCGCGTCGCGGTCAACGCGCTGTGGCCGCGGACGACGATCGACACCGCCGCGGTCCGCAACCTCCTCGGCGGCGAGCCACTGGCCAGGCAGAGCCGGCTGCCGGCGATCATGGGGGACGCGGCGGTGGCGATCCTGACCCGCGCGCACGCCGGCTGCACGGGGCGGTTCCTCCTCGACGAGGAGGTGCTGCGCGACGAGGGGGTCACCGACTTCGAGCCCTACGCCGTCACCCCCGGCGGTCCGCTCCAGACCGACCTGTTCGTGTGACGTGCCGCACGGGGGCCCGCGCGGGACGACCATGGTGCACGGAAGAAAAAGTCGCGCCGCGGGGAAGGAATGCCCACCGGCCGCGGTGTCCGGGCACGGCCGTCGGTCGCGACCGATGAGGGCACGGTGCGGACCGCGCCGCTCACGGCCAGGACGGTGATCGTTCGGCGATCAGCGACTCGATCCGCTCCGCGATCCAGGCATCGCCGGTCGCACCCTTCCACTTCAGCTCCCCTGGCCAGAACGCGCGGAGATACCCGCGGCGGTCGATGACATAGACCGACGGCCACATCGAGTTTCCCCAGGCATTCCAGTTGGCCTTGTCGCCGTCGATCAACACCGGAAACCGAAAACCGGCGTCGCTCGCCATCTGGCGCACCCGGTCATCGTCCTGCTCCGCTTCGGTCTCCGGCGTGTGGATCCCGACGATGGCGACGTCGTCGGCACTGAAGCGTTCGCGCCACTCGCGGTACACGGGATAGTTGGCGACGCAATTGTGGCAGCCGAACGCATAGAAATGGATGACGACCACCTTGCCGGCAAGTGCCGCCAGGTTCACCGGATCGCCCCCGACCCAGTGACCGGAATCGATCAATTCGGGGACGTGGTAGGCCGGCTGACCGAGCGAACCGAGATCGAAGTCGCGCCCGAGCGCACGTTGCCAGGCCGACTTCTGCGCCGGCGAGAGCAGCGCCGTCACGTCACGCATCTCGTCCTTCCTCAGTTGGGCATACCGCGTCTCGAGGGGTCCGCGCGGCTCGCCGTCGGCGGCGCGCCGTTCGAGCTCCCTGACGGCCCGCGCCGCTCCGAGAATCACCTCCTCGAGCCGCTCGCGCCGGTCACCATCGAGATCCAGCCGATCCGCGAGACCGGGCCTGAGGACGGCCGTGGTGCCGTAGACGCAGGTCCTTATCTCCGTGAATCGCCGCCACTGGCGGGCGTCGAAGATCCCCTGGACCCGCTCGAGCAGGTCGTTGACGGTGCTTTCCACATGGCGCGCGGCATCGTCACCGGAGCGGTTGCGAAGTGGGAAAAACCGCGCGTCATACTCGTCGAGCAACGTCCGGAAGTGCCGCTGCTGGGAGGCGGAGAGGGTGAGCTCCCGGGCCACCGCCGGCTCGTGCAGCAAGCTCCACACCGGGTCGGCCCCGTAAAACGGGTCGGCAGCCCGCGCCCCACAAGCGAGTGCGCTGACGACGAGTGCCACGCCGACGACCGTCAGCGATCGTGGGCCTCCGCGCCAGGCGGTGGGGCGACCGCCGGGCAGCGGCGTCAAGCTCACGGCGGCCGACTTGCGGCCCTCGCCAGCGCGATCGAGACCATACGGCATCGTTTCGGCCCCACACATTTCGTCACCGCTTTTCCGGGAGCGGACTGCTGCCGAGCAAACCACACCGGCCGCTGCTTTCGTAAGCCTGCCGGACCGATTGTACTGGCGCGACTGGAGAGTCGCTCCGTTGTCCCGCGACCGTGGCGGGGGCTGGAAGACGAGTCGTGATCCCGTGGCTGCTACACTCGCCGCATGCAAGCGCCTCTGGAATTCCTCGATACTTTTCGCCGTGATCTTCGGTCCGGAGGGCTGCGCTTTGCCATCACCAGCGGCATGGCCTGCGTGCGGTACGGGCTGCAGCAAACGACCAAAGACTCCGATTGGATCGTTCCCCCTGAGCAGGCCGAGATGCTCCGCGAATTGCTTGCCCGCCGCGAGGGCGGGCTGGCTCCGTGGGCCATCCGCTACCGCTCCATCTTCGGCGCGCCGTTGGAAGCAGAGTGGCTGGCCGGGGGTTGGACGTCGCATCTGGCCATCCGAACCGAGGCAACCGGATCGGACCACCACCTCGACTTCTTCGGGAAGCCTCCACGGGTGAAGGCTTGGCAGACCGACCCGGCCGAAGCCGACTTCGCCGATCGGGACACCGTCACCCGGATGAAGAAAACCGATCGTGACAAAGACTGGCCGATCGTCGGCGGGTTGGCCGCCCAGTCATTCGCACGCGGCGACGGAAAGGCGCTGCTCCACCTCCAGGCGGTGGAACCGCTGCGGCGGGCTTGGTCGGCCACACCAGACGCCGAACGCGGTGCGGCGATCGCCATGCGGCCACTGCTGGCGGCTGTCGATCGCACGGCCGACGATCTCCATTTGGAGTTCCTGGTCAGGGCCGAGCGGCTGGTCTGGGAGGCTGTCAATCGCGGTCGCTACGGCCTCTACCAATCGACTTGGAAAGCATTTTACCGGCGGTGGCAGGGAGCCGAAGACTGTCCCTGGCCTCGATCCGGTCCCTTCGCCGACCAGCACCATGCCATCGTCTCCGCCGCCCGGCGCCACGGCCTTCCCTCCGCTCCGCTCACGCCGTCGGCCCGCGTTACGATTTATGAAGCCGGGTTGTCACGGGCTGCCGTACTCGCGAACCTCGAACCGGCTCGGCTCGCGGCCGTGGCTCCGCCGATCGACGAGGTCCTTCCATGAATGATCCCGCTTCGCCCGAGCAGGCGGGTGATGCCGAATACCCGGAGTGGTACTACGACCTTCTCGCCCGCACGATGGGAGAGGAGAAAGCGGCGTGGGCCAGGCTGCCGCCCCACGAGCGCGAGGCCGAGTTGACCGCTCTCCACCGGGCGTTCGACACGCCCGACGACCTGTCGGTCTGGCCGGCGGAGCTCGATGGCGGCTGCGACCGGCCCTGAGGCCACGACATCGCGGTCTATCTGTCCGTGGAAAAAAGTCATCCATGACCTTTTCCCACTTCGGACACCCCGAGAAAAGCCGGGGCTTTTTCGGGGTGTCTGCCGCCGCATCCAGCGGCGGATCACTGTGACCACGGTCTGCTATCGCGACGCGGCGATCACGGCCGCCACGACCGAGCCGCACTCTGCCCGTCAAGTGAGCCGGCCAGAAGCCAGCCGCGCCTTGACCGCCTCGAGGAGTTGCTCGGCTACCGGTTGCGAGAGGCCCGGAAAATCCACGAAATCAGCCTCGGCGACGACGTTGCCCCGAAACTTCAGCAACGCCCGTCCGGGTCGAGCACCCTTGCTACAGAGCCGCAGCGTCTCCAAGCACGTGACGGAAAACGACCCGGTCGGGACGCGAACGCTACCCCCGTGAACAATCACAGAGCGCTGGGCATTCAAATACTTCTCATGCAATGTATAGAAGTGCAATGCAGTCAACACGATCTGCATCGCCGCACCGCCACCGAGACTCAGGGCGCTGAGATTGCCCTCCCGGCCAAGGGTGCGCCCCGCAACGACGGACACGATCATGACGCCAAGATACGCAGCCGCGAGGCCCCGCCAGCTATACAGCCATGTGGGGAAAAAATGCCGGATGCACGGCAACCCGTAGATGCCACTGGTACTACTCCGGGCATTAAATAGTTGACTTGCGGGATTTGCCTCGCTATGATCAGTGCATGGCACACAAAGACGCTCGCTCGCTGTCGCCTGAAGCCCAAGAAGACCTTCGCCGCCGCGTGATCGACGCGGTGCTGACGCAAGGGATGAAGAAGGCCCACGCATCAAGAACGTTCGGCGTCTCACGCCAGGCAATCAACAATTGGCTCGACGCTCACGAACGCGGTGGTGACGCCGCTCTGGCTGCAAAGACGCGAGGGCGGCCGAAGGAGCGAATGATCGCCCCGAAGCAGCAAGCGAAGATCGTTCGGATCATCCAAGGCAAGTGCCCCGACCAACTCAAACTTCCGTTCGCTCTTTGGACGCGTGAGGCGGTTGTCGAACTCATCAAGACGCACACCGGTCGGCAGGTCTCGGTCTGGACGGCGGGCCGATACCTGAAGGATTGGGGCTTCACGCCGCAGAAGCCGGTGCGGCGAGCCTATGAGCGAGATCCGGTTGCTGTGCAAGCCTGGCTCGACAAGGAGTACCCGGCGATCCAACGGTGGGCAAAGGCCCAGAATGCCCTGATTCTCTGGGGAGACGAGATGGGGCTCCGGTCTGACGACACCGTCGGACGCACCTATTCGCCACGAGGGCAGACGCCCATCGTTCCCGCGACCGGCCGCCGGTTCGGATGCAGCATGATCTCGGCCATCAGCAATCTGGGACGCCTCTGGTTCATGGTGTTCTCATGCCGCTTCAACGCCGATGTCTTCATTCGCTTCCTCGCCCGGCTCCTGCGATCCACCGACGGCAGGAAGATCATCCTCATCGTGGACTCGCATCCCGCCCACAAGGCCGCGAAGGTAGCCCGCTGGATCGCAGCCAAGAGGGAGCGGCGGGCGGGCCTCGAGCTCTGCTTCATGCCCGGCTACAGCCCCGAGCTCAACCCAGACGAGTTGCTCAACCAAGACACCAAGCAGGCCATGCGGCGACAACGGCCCCGAGATCAGTCGCAGATGATGGCAAACGCCAGAGCACACCTCCGCCGCCGCCAGAATCAGCCTGGCGTAGTCCGCAACTTCTTCGAAGAAGAACACGTCCGCTACGCGGCCGCCGCCGGATAGAAAACGTCAACTATTGGATGCTCCCCGTAGTAACCGGAGGCCGCCAACACAGCGTCCATCCATCGGGCGTTTCGTCGATTCGCCAGGTATCCGGCAATAAACCTGGATCCGGTAGGACATCCATCGCCCATCGCCTCCGCGGTGTTCACGCGATCGATGACGCCACGATGCCCCGCCGCGGCGTTACCCACGCTAGCCAGTGACCCTTGCCGAATCAGACCCCCGTCGGGTCGGCCGGTGTCGAAGCATACACGCCGTCGACCAGGTCGCGGAAGCGCTCGAGGACGAACGCGCGGCGGATCTTGAGCGTGGTCGTCATCTCTTGGCGGGCGAAGTCGAGGGGCCGCGACAGCACTACGAACGCGCGCACGCGCTCCGGCTGCCCGACCACCCGCATCGCCAGATTGACCCGCTCGGCGATGAACTCGACCAGCGCCGGCGTCACGATCCGTTCCCCCTCGACGTCGAACCCGCAGCCGAGCTGCTCGGCCTTCGCTCGAAGCTGGTCGAGGGCCGGCACGAGCAGCGCCCCCACGAACGGCCGCCCCTCGCCGAACACCACCGCCTGGTCGATCCAGGGATCGGCCACGAGCAGGGCCTCGAGCGCCGTCGGGGCGACGTTCTTGCCGCCGGCGGTCACGATCAGGTCTTTCTTGCGGTCGGTGATCCGCAGGTAACCGTCGGCATCGAGCGCGCCGACGTCGCCGGTGGCAAACCAGCCGTCGGCGTCGAGGACAAGATGCGTCGAGGCATCGTCTTTCCAGTAGCCCCGCATCACGTGCGGGCCGCGGGTGAGGATCTCGCCGTCGGCGGCGATCCGAACCTCCACGCCGGGCAGCGGGCGGCCGACGGTGCCGTTGCGATTGGAGTCGGGGGTGTTGAACGAAATGATCGGGGAGGTTTCCGTGAGACCGTAGCCCTGGAGGATCGGGATCCCCGCCGCCGCGAACCCCTCGGCGATCGCCACCGGCAGGGCGGCGCCGCCGGCGCCGAATTCGCGGAGCCGCGGACCGGCGACAAGACGGAGGCGCTGCGCCCGGGCCGCCGGCTCGAGTGCCGCGAGCGCCGACCAGAGCTTCTCGTAAAACCGCGGAACGCCGTTCATCCAGTGGGGCCAGGTCTCGCCGATGTTGGCCACCAGCCGTTCCTGCGACTCGGCAAACGCCACGGTCTCGGCGTGGAGCATCGTCATCGTGTGGTCGCAGGTGCGGGCGTAGATGTGGCTCAAGGGCAGCCAGGCGAGGGTCGTGTCGTCGGGCTTGCGGCCGGCGATCGAGAGGGCGGCCTCGGCGTTGGAGAGAAGATTCCCGTGGGTCAGCATCACCCCCTTCGAGATGCCGGTCGTACCGCTGGTGTAGATGATCGTCGCCAGGTCGGAGCGCGTGATCGCCCGCTCGCGCGCGATCACGGCCGCGCGCCAGTCGGCCGCGGAGAGCCGGCCGCGCTGGCAGAGGCCGGCCCACGACATGACCTGCTTGCCGGCGAGCGGACCGGCGCCGGGATCGATGACGACGACCCATTCGAGGTCGGGCAGCGTGTCGACGACCGCGGCGATCTTCGCCGCCTGAGCCGGGGTGCTGACGATCGCGGCGCGGGCGCCGGAGTGGGCGAGTTGGAAGCCGACCTGCTCGGCGGCGAGCGTGGCATGGAGCGGCACGTCGATCGCCCCGGCCGAGAGGATCGCGATGTCGGCCACGAGCCACTCGGGGCGGTTCTCGGCGAGGATCGCGACCCGATCGCCGGGGGCAATTCCAAGGGCGACCAGACCGGCGGCGGCCGCGTCGGCGGCGGCGCGGTACTCGCGCCACGAGATCTCGCGCCAGCGGCCGTGTTCCTTCCAGCGGAGCGCGGGCTTCCCCGCGTGGCGATCGGCCACCGCCCGGTGGGCGACGGGAATCGAGGGATGTTCCATCGTCTTCTCCTCCCCGCTCAGAGCGCCTCGAACAGCGTCGCCACCCCCTGTCCCTGACCGATGCACATCGCCGCGATCCCGAGGCCGGCTTTCTCCGCGCGCATCCGGTGGAGGAGCGTGGTCGCGATCCGGGCGCCGCTGGCGCCGAGAGGATGGCCGATGGCGATCGCACCGCCGCGCGTGTTGACGCGCGACTCGTCGATGCCGAGCAACTGCAGGCAGGAGAGTACCTGGACCGCGAACGCTTCGTTGATCTCGATCGCTCCGACCTCGTCGAGCTTCACACCGGCGCGGGCGAGGAGCTTGTGGATCGCCGGCACCGGGCCGATCCCCATCTCGCACGGCTCGACGCCAGCGACGGCGACGGCGCGGATCCGGGCGATCGGCGCGAGGCCCAGCTCGGCGGCGCGGGTGTCGCTGGTCACCAGCAGCGCCGCGGCGCCGACGTTGACCGGCGAGCTGTTGCCGGCCGTCACGCTACCGCCGGCGGGGTTGAATGCCGGGGGGAGCGCGGCGAGGGCCTCGGGCGACGTGTCACGACGGATGCACTGGTCTTCGCCGACGAGCACCTTGCGGCCGGCGGCATCGCGCCCCCAGGTGGGAAGGATCTCGGCGGCAAACTGGCCGGAGTCGGTGGCGGCGGCGGCGGCGAGGTGGCTGCGGAGGGCGAAGGCATCCTGGCGCTGGCGGCCGATCCGGTACTTGGCGGCGAGGTATTCGGCCGTCAGCCCCATGTGCATCACCCCTTCGCCGTGGCGGCGAAGGAGGGCAGGGCAGGGGTCGTAGCCCTTGTTCATCGGCACGTGGTCCATGTGCTCGACCCCGCCGGCGATGACCAGCGATTCGTGGCCGGCGCCGACCGACGCGGCGGCATCGTTGATCGCCTGGAGTGACGAGCCGCAGTTGCGATTGATCGTCACGCCACCGGTCTCGACCGGCAGGCCGGCGACGAGGGCCGCGATCCGGGCGATGTCGAAGCCCTGCTCCCCCTGCTGCTGCACGCAGCCGAGGCGCACGTCTTCGACGAGGGCCGGGTCGATCCGGGTCCGCTCGACGAGGCCGGCGATCACGCCGGCGGCGAGATCCTCGGCGCGGACGTCGCGGTAGCAGCCGGTGTCGGCGGCGGCGCGGCCGACGGGCGTGCGGACGGCATCGATGACGACGGCGTGGGGCACGGGGCGACTCCTCGGGAAAATGGTCGGGTGAACGGGTGAGAATCAGGCACGACAGGACCGCGATGGTCAGCCACGGAACCGCGCGCCGCGACGGGCCATGTCGGAAAACAGCGCCGACGGCTCGAACCGGCCGCCGCACTCGTGGAGGGCGGCGACGCGCGCGGCGACCTTGTCGATCCCCTCGGTGTCGCACCAGCGCAGGATCCCGCCGCGCGCCGGCGGAAAGCCGATCCCGAGGATCAGCCCCATGTCGACGTCGACAGGGTCGCGCACGATCCCCTCCTCGAGGGCCCGCGTGGCCTCCATGAGCATCGGGAGGAACAGCCGGTCGGTGATCGCCTCGGGGGTGTGCGGCCCGCGCGGCGCGACGCGCAGCGGGGCGACGATCGCGGCCAGTTCGGGGTCGTTTTCCGGGCGCCCCTTTTTGCCGGTGAAGCGCCGGAAGCCGGCGCCGCTCTTCTTCCCGAGCCGGCCGCGCGCGACCAGGCTGTCGAGCACTGCCGGCACCTCGGCACGGCCGGGATAGGCGGCCGCCATCACCTTGCCGGCATACAGGCTCGTATCGAGGCCGACGAGGTCCTGCAACGCGATCGGACCCATCGGCATCCCGAAGCGCTCGGCGGCGGCGTCGAGGGCGTCGGGCTCGACGCCTTCGAGGAGGAGGACGAGGGCCTCGTTCATGTAGGGAAACAGCAGGCGATTGACGAGGAACCCGGCGCAGTCCTTGACGACGATCGGGGTCTTGCGGATCCGCTTGGCGAGCGCCACGACCGTGGCCACGGTCTCGTCGTCGGTGCGGTCGCCGCGGATCACCTCGACCAGTTCCATCCGGTCGACGGGATGGAAGAAGTGCATCCCCACGAAGCGCTCCGGCGCCTCGGCGTGGGCCGCCATCCGCGAGATCGAGATCGTCGAGGTGTTGGAGGCGAGGATCGCCCCCGGTTTGAGGCGGCCGGCGAGGCCGCGGAAGATCTCCGACTTGAGCTTCTCGTTCTCCGTGACCGCCTCGACGACGACGTCGGCCTCCGCGAGGAGGTTCCAGTTCGTCCCCGCCGACACGAGCGACAGCATGTCGGCGAGCTGCGCCGGAGTGGCGCGGCCGATCGCGATCCGGCTTTCGACCACCTGCCGCACGCGCCCGATGCCCTCGGCGACGCGGCCGGCATCGACGTCGACCAGCGATGCTGGAATCCCGCTCCGCGCGTGGGCGGCGGCGATCCCCGCCCCCATCTGGCCGGCGCCGACCACTCCCACCGCACCGACTGGCCGGGGCTGGATCGCCGCGTCGGCCACGCCGGGGTCGCGGGCGAGCTTCTGGCGGGCAAAGAACAGGCCGATGAGGTTGCCGGCGATCGGCGACCCCATGATGTCGAGGGCGGCCTTGCGCTCGACGGCGAGCCCGTCGGCGAGCGGCCGCGTGCAGCCGCCGAGGACGGCCCGCAGCGCCGCCACCGGCGCCGGGTATTGCCCCTTCGTCTTTCCCATCACGGCGCCTTCGGCGACGGCGCCGGTGAAGCGCAGCTCGTCGGTGGAGATGGCGATCGGCCCGGTGCGCTCGGTCCGCCGGTGCTTCCACCGATCGCCCTCGCGGAGGATCCCGATCAGCCGCCGCCCCTCGTCGAGGAGGCGGTCGGCGGGAACGGCGTCGAACGCCAGGCCGATCGCCACCGCCTTGGCAGGATCGACCGACTCGCCGGAGGTGATCATCTCGATGGCGTAGTTGAGGCCGACGAGGCGCGGGAGGCGCTGCGTGCCGCCCCAGGCGGGAAGGAGGCCGATCTTCACCTCGGGCAGCGCCACGCTCGTGTGGGGCGCGCGCGACATCAGCCGTTCGTCGAGCGACAGCACCAGCTCCGTGCCGCCCCCCATACAGGCGCCGTCGATGAGGGCGACGGTGGGGAACGGAAGCTTCGACCAGGCGGTGAACAGGGCATGGCCGGCGTCGACGGTCGCGGCGACGGCGTCGCGGTCGGCATGGGCGAGGCCGGCGAGCTCGGTGAGATCGGCACCGGCGATGAATTGCCCCGGCTTGCCGCTGGCGACGAGCAGCCCGTGGAAGTCGGGGCGCGTGGCGAGCGCGGCGACGAGCGCTCCGAGCTCGCCGAGGACGGCGCGGCCGAGCGTGTTGACCTTCTTGTCGGGGGCGTCGAGCGTGACCAGGCCGATCTGGCCAGGCAGCTCTTCGAACCGCACCGTGCGGCCCCATCCGGTACCCGCCAGCGGCTGGCTTCCCATCGGTTGGTCTCCCCGGAACGGCACGATCCGGACATCGCTCCGGCACCGGCCGGACGAACAGGACCTCCTCACCCCCGCGACGAAGGATACCAGTCACGCCGACGGCCGACAGGGGGACGCGGCAGTGGACGGGGCCGCGCCACCACCGATACCATCCCCGTGTCCGACGCCCCCACGCCGGGGCCGTTCGCCGGCGATCACGAACGTCGCCGGCCGTCACCGCAGGGAGTTTGCACCGTCATGCCGTTGCTCGTCGTCGGAAGCGTCGCCCTCGACTGCGTCGAAACCCCCACCGACCGGCGCGACGACGTCCTCGGCGGCTCGGCGGTTTTCTTCTCGTACGCCGCCCGGTTCTTCACGCCGGTGAAGATGATCGGAACCGTGGGAGACGACTGGCCGGTCCGGCACACACGGTTCCTCGAGGAGCAGGGGATCGACACCACCGGGATCGAGACGATCGCCGGCGGGAAAACCTTCCGCTGGCGCGGCCGCTACCTGCCCAACATGAACGACCGCGAGACACTCGAGGTCCACCTCAACGTGTTCGGCGAGTTCAAGCCGAAGCTCGCGGCGGCCCACCGCGACAGCAAGTTCGTGTTTCTCGGCAATGCCTCGCCGACGACGCAGCTCTCCGTCCTCGACCAGGTGCCCGGGGCGGTGCTCACCGTCGCCGACACGATGGACCTGTGGATCAACATCCAGCGCGACGAACTGGCGACGCTCCTCCGGAGGATCGACGGCCTGGTGCTCAACGACTCCGAGGCGAAGCTCCTCGCCGAAGACGAGAACCTCGTCCGCGCCGGCCATGCGGTGCGCGCGATGGGGCCGAAGTTCGTCGTCATCAAGAAGGGGGAGCACGGGGCGATGTTCTTCAGCGAGCACGAGATGTACGTCATGCCCGCCTACCCGACCCCGCACGTCGTCGACCCGACCGGCGCCGGCGACAGCTTCGCCGGCGGGATGATGGGCCATCTGGCGGCGCTCAACCGCTTCGACCCTCAGGCCCTCAAGGAAGCCCTCGCCTACGGCGTGGTGACGGCGAGTTTTACGGTCGAAGACTTCAGCCTCGACCGTCTCCAGGGGATCGACCGCCGGCACCTCGATACCCGCCTCGCCGAATACCGGCAGATGCTGAGCTTTTGAAGATAGCGCCCGCCGGGCCATCCATGGCCCCGGCGGGCTTACGCGAGCGGAGGGAACGCCAAGGGTTCCCTCGCCCGCGGCGGTCGCACCTCCGGGCGACCGTGGCCGCCGCCGCCGGCGGCAGCACCGGGGCAGACGCCGCCTTGGAATTGCTCGCCACTGGCGTGGAGGGGCTGCCCATGCCCCGAGAGCCGGCGTATGTCGACGAGCGCAGCCATGGATGGCGAAGCGAAGTCGACATCCGAGCGAGCGGGAGGCCCGGAAGGCCGACGCGAGCGTCCGGCGACGGGGCGTGGGCAGCCCCGAACCCATGGCCAAATACCGCTGCCCCGGCACTGCGCTCCGCCCAGCGACCGTAAGCCGGCGGCGGTGTCGGCAAAACCGACCGATTTCCTCTTGCCTTTCCCGCAGAACCCCGATACTATACAGGTATTCAGTATACGGTTCCGGGGCGAATCGCTCGATTCATGGTGGCAGTGCAGCCACCCCGACGACGAGCCGGGAAACGGTGGAGGCAGTTGCCATGGTGTCGGGAATCGCGACCGCGGGAGTCAACGGACGGATGGCCAAAGAAAAGAATTCACGCGACGGCAGCGACAAGGCAGGCCGGCGGGGAGCCGCCAAGCCGGCCCCCTCGTTTCTCGACGACAATCCGGCGCTGCGCAACACGCTGGCCCAGATCGAGAAGGAGTTCGGGGCCGGCTCGATCATGGCGCTGGGGAGCGACGTGGCGGCGCCGATCGAGGGAATCTCGACCGGCAGCCTGTCGGTCGATCTGGCCCTCGGCGGCAAGGGGCTGCCACGCGGCCGGATCATCGAGGTCTTCGGCCCGGAGTCGAGCGGCAAGACGACGCTCGCCCTCCATGCCATCACCAGCGCCCAGCGGGCCGGCGGGATCGCCGCCTTCATCGACGCCGAGCACGCCCTCGACCCGAGCTGGGCGAAGAAGCTGGGAATCTCGCTGGAGAAGTTGCTCGTCAGCCAGCCGACCAGCGGTGAAGAGGCGATGCACATCGCCGAGATGCTGATCAAGTCCAACGCGGTCGACATCATCGTCGTCGACTCGGTGGCGGCGCTGGTGCCGCAGAAGGAGCTCGATGGCGAGATCGGCGATTCGTTCGTCGGCCTCCAGGCCCGGCTCATGAGCCAGACCATGCGGAAGCTGACCGGCGCGATCGCCAAGAGCAAGACGTGCGTGATCTTCATCAACCAGATCCGCGAGAAGATCGGGGTGATGTTCGGCAGCCCGGAGACCACGCCGGGTGGCCGGGCGCTGAAGTTCTATTCGTCGTGCCGGATCGATGTCCGCCGCATCGGCACGCTCAAGGATGGCGAAGACGTGGTCGGCCAGCGCGTGCGGATCAAGGTGGTGAAAAACAAGGTCGCTCCGCCGTTCCGCGTCGCCGAATTCGACATGATGCACGCCGACGGCATCAGCGTGGAGGGGGACCTGCTCGATCTGGCGATCGCCGGCAAGCTGGTCGACAAGACCGGCACGTGGCTGCGGTTCGGTGAGACCCACCTCGGTCAGGGCCGCGAAAAGGCGCGGCTCTTCCTCCGCGAAAACCCGGCCGTGGCCGAAGAGATCCGCAGCCGGATCCTCGCCAACAAGGATGCGGTGATCGCCGTCGAGGGAGAGGCCGCCGCCACGAGCGACGACGAATGACGCCGCCGGCGCCGCGCCGCCAGCCCGACGATTCCTTCTGTTCACCGCCCACGCGTGGCTGACCCAAGCAGCCGCGTGTGGGCGGTGGCTTTTCAGGGGGCTGCTCGGCGGGGCATGAGCCCATCCGGGGGAGCCGTGTATAGTGTCGCCGCCGCGGGCGGATCCCCGCCGCGGCGAGTCTTTCGGGAGCCGATCGCGACATGAAGGCCGATGAACTGCGCGAAGCCTATCTGGCGTTTTTCGAGTCGAAGGGGTGCGTGCGCCGGCCGAGCGACGTGCTCGTGCCGCGCTGGGATCCCTCGGTGCTGTTCACGCCGGCGGGGATGAACCAATTCAAGGACCATTTCCTCGGCAAGTGCAAGCTCGACTTCACCCGCGCGACGACCTGCCAGAAGTGCCTCCGGACGGGTGACATCGACACCGTCGGCCGGACGCCGCGGCACCACACCTTCTTCGAGATGCTCGGCAACTTCAGCTTCGGCGACTACTTCAAGCGCGAGGCGATCCACTGGGCGTGGGAGTTCGTGACGGCGCGCAACTGGCTCTCGATCGCGCCGGAGCAGCTCTCGGTCACGGTCTACCAGGACGACGACGAGGCCTACCGGATCTGGTCCCACGAGATCGGCCTGCCGGCGACGAAGATCACGCGGATGGGGGAAGACGACAATTTCTGGCCCGCCGGGGCGCCCACCCAGGGGCCCGACGGCGTCTGCGGGCCGTGCAGCGAGATCTTCTACCGGATGCCCGACGGCAGCGACGTCGAGATCTGGAATCTCGTGTTCACGCAGTTCAACCGGGTCGGAGCGCCCCCCGACAACCTCCGCCCCCTTCCCAGCCGCAACATCGACACCGGGATGGGCCTCGAGCGGACCGCGGCGATGCTCCAGGGGGTCGACAGCAACTTCCACATCGACATCCTCCGGCCGCTGGTCGAGGCGGTCGCCGAGACCTGCCACCGGCCGTACGTGGCGGGCGACGACGACGGCCGGCGGATGCGGCGGATCGCCGATCACGTCCGCGCCTGCACGTTCGCGATCCATGAGAACGTGCTCCCGGGGAACAACGAGGAGAAATACGTCGTCAAGCGGCTCCTCCGCCGGGCGGTCCTCGACGGCCGGCAGATGGGGATGAAGGAGCCGTTCCTCCACACGCTGCCCGGCACGGTGGCCTCGCTGATGCGCCGCCCCTACCCGGACCTCTCGGACACGGTCGAGCGCGTGGCGGGGGTGATCAAGCGCGAGGAGGAGTCGTTCCTGGCGACGATCGACGGCGGCCTGCAGCGGATCGACAAGCTGTTCGCGGCGATCGAGCGGTCGGGGTCGGCGCTGGTGAAGGGGTCGGACGCTGCCGAGCTCTACACCACCTACGGCTTTCCACCGGAGCTGCTCGAGACGCTCGCCGCGGAGCGCAACTGCGCCTTCGACTGGAGCGGGTTCCGCGAGGCGATGGAGGGGCACGGCCAGCGCTCGGGGGCCGGCGTGCGCGTCGAGGTGTTCACCTCGGGGCCGCTCGACTCGCTCAAGAAGGCGATGCACGGGACGGAGTTTCTCGGCTACGAGACGGAGCGGGCCGAAGGGAAGGTGATCGGGATCATCGCCCAGGACCGGCTCTGTGACTCGCTCTCCGACGGCGGCGGCGCGCGGGTGACCGTGGTCCTCGACCGGACGCCGTTCTACGGCGAGTCGGGAGGCCAGGTCGGCGACACCGGCCGGCTCGAGTGGCCGGGGGGGGCGTTCGAGGTCCACGACACGCTCCGCGAAGGGGGCTTCGTGCTCCACGTGGGCAGCCTCGCCGCCGGACGGCTCGACCTCGGCCAAACCGTCGATGCCCGCGTCGACAGTGCCCGGCGAGCGGCCCTGCGCCGTGCCCATTCGGCCACCCACCTCATCCATGCCGCGCTCCAGCACCACCTCGGCCCGCATGCCGTGCAGCAGGGCTCGAAGGTCGATGCCGACCTGCTCCGCTTCGACTTCTCCCACGGCGGCTCGATCGACGCGGCAACGCTCGAGGCGATCGAGACGATGGTCAACGACAACGTCCTCGCGGCGGTGCCGGTGTCGGCGAGGCTGATCCCGCTCGCCGAGGCGCGGCACGCCGGGGCGATGATGCTGTTCGGCGAGAAATACCCCGACGTCGTCCGGATGGTGTCGATGGAAGGGGTGAGCCGGGAGCTGTGCGGCGGGACGCACGTGTCGAGCACCGGCCAGATCGGCCTGGTGCGGATCGTGGCCGAGGAGAGCGTGTCGGCCGGTACGCGGCGGATCAGCGCCGTCACCGGGCAACGGGCCCTCGGCCGGTTCCGCGACGCCGAGCGCTCGCTGCACGACGCCGCCGCGGCGCTCAAGGTGCCGGCGGGGGAGCTGGCGACGCGCCTGGCGACGATGGCCAAGGAGCTGAAGGAAGCGCGCCGCAAGGGGGCGACCCCGGCCGCGAACCTGTCGGTCGACCAGCTGCTCGCCGGCGCCACCGACCATGGCGGCACGAAGGTCGTCGTCGCCGATGCCCGGGGGGCCGACGCGGCGGCGATGCGCGAGTGCATCGACCTGCTGCGGCGCAAGGCGAGCCCGATCGCCGTGCTGCTCGGGTCGCGGGCCGACGACAAGGTCACGCTCGTCGCCGGGATCAGCCGCGAGCTCGAGGCCCGCGGCCTGTCGGCGGGGACGTGGATCCGCGACCCCGCGGCGCTCGTCGGCGGCAAGGGGGGCGGCCGCGCCGACCTCGCGCAGGCCGGCGGTAAGCTCGGCGATCGTCTCCCCGAGGCACTGGCCGCCGCGCGGGAGACGATCGCCAAGATGCTCGACGCCTGAGCGCCACTGTCGTCGTGGAAACGGGCGGGCTCAGAGCAGCTTGTGGAGCGCCGCCAAGGCCGCGTCGTAATCGGGCTCCGACGCCACTTCCTTGACGACCTGCGCGTAGCGGACGACGCCCTGGGCGTCGAGCACGAACACGGCCCGGGCGAGGATCTTGAGCTCGTCGATGAGGACGCCGTAGCGGGTCCCGAACGAGCGGTCCATGTAGTCGCTGCCGGTCTTCAGGGCGGTGATGTTCTCGGCGCCGCAGAAGCGGTTCATCGCGAACGGCAGGTCGAGGCTCACGGTCAGGGCGTTGATCCTGTCGCCGTGGGAGCCGAGGCGCTGGTTGAACGACTTGGTTTGCGTCTGGCAGACCGGCGTGTCGAGCGACGGAACGACCGAGATGATCGAGGGCTTGCCGAGGAGGTCGGCCTTGCGGACCTGCTGCATCCCGGCCGGGCCGTAGCTGGCCAGCGAGAAATCGGGGGCGGGACTCCCGACGGCCAATTCGTCGCCGACGAGTGTCAGGGGATTGCCTTTGAACGTGACCGCACCGTGCCGCCCCATGCGAGTGTCTCCGGGAGTGATGGTTTTCGACCGCGGCAGTATGGCCGGCTGCGGCCGTTGGGCAAGCGCGGCCGCGCCCGGGGCCTGACCGCGGCGGTTCGGAAACCCCGCTGCCCGCTGCAGGCCACCGCGGCGACGGCGGTTGTCTCGTCCCCGGGGGAGGGTGGACGACAGACCGCTCCGGGAGGCTGCTACAGTGGGGGCCTTCGCGGGAGGATGCGACGTGATCCGGGCGATCAGCAAGGCGGGGCAGTTGTTCGGGCTGGGGCTGCCGATGATCGCGATCATCCTCGAGCTCAACCACCGCATCAGCCTCGGGCAGATGCTGGTGATGCTCGTCGCCGCGGTCTGCTGCTTCAGCATCGGCCGGATCCTCGAGGGGTTTGCCGCGTCCTGACCGCTCCGCCGGCCGGAGGCGGTGGTCGCGCGGCGGGCGGCGCCGTGCCCCTGCCCACTCCCCGCAGCTTGCCGGAGGAGCGGGAGAATCGGGCTTCAGGCGACCGGGCGCGGGGACTACAGTCCCGACCCTCGTTCCCCGGGATCCCCGCCATGACCGTGTCGCGCTGCCGTCTTCCGCTGGCGCTTGTCTGCCTCGGCCTCGTCGGGGCAGGGGGGTGCGCGTCGCTCGGCCGGCCGAAGTGGCTCGATCCCGGTCCGGTCCGCAACCAGCAGCGGAAGGCGGTCCGGTTCGATCCCTATCTGCAGAACGACATCGGGCCGTATTCGTTCCGGATGCCGCTGATGGATGGCAGCCGGCCCCGCGACTTCATCGAGCCGGTTCCCGAGGTCCGCCGTTCGCGGTGGTGGTCGCCGGTCCGCTGACCGGCCCGATTCACCGCTCCGAGCCAGGCCGGCGAAACCGTGCCCGCCACCGGTCGTTCAACAGGGGGGGCCGAGCCACCTCGGCCCGGGAGCCTGCCGGTCCAGCGCCGGTATCATCAGCGGGTGCTGGCGGCTGACCGCGGGGCGGCGCTGGCCGGAGCCATCGGAGGGGGATGCCGTGCAGCGCGCGATGGATCAAGGGCGGTCGCCCACAACGCGGTGGCCCCGAGGGCTGGCGGTGGCCGCCGGTCTTGCGATCTTCGTCGCCCATGCGTGTGCTGGCGAGACGACCGACCCGGCGTTTTCCTCCGACGACATTGCCTTCTTCGAGAAGCAGATCCGTCCGCTGCTGGTGGCCCACTGCCACGAGTGCCATTCGGCCGGAGCCGCCGACATCCGTTCCGGCCTCCGCGTCGACGACCGCGAGGCCCTCCTGGCCGGTGGCGACGGCGGGGTGGTGGTCGATCCGCGAAACCCCGAGGCGAGCCGGCTCCTCGCCGTGCTCCGCTCGACCGACCCCGACGTCATGCCGCCGCGCGGCCATGGCGGACCGCTGCCCGAGCCGAGCGTCGCACTGGTGGCCGAGTGGATCGGCCGCGGCCTGCCGATGCCGGCTGGCGACGTGCCCCGCGCCGATCCCCGTGAGGCCCTGGCGACGCACTGGGCGTTCCAACCGGTGCGCTGCGCGGCCGTGCCGGCGGTGGCCAACGGCGACTGGGCGTGGAGCGACGTCGACCGGTTCGTGCTCGAGCGTCTCGAGGCGCGGGGGCTCCGTCCGGTCGCCGACGCGACTCCCGCAACGCTGCTGCGGCGCGTCCACCTCGACCTCACCGGTCTGCCCCCCGAGCCGGCCGAGGTCGAGGCGTTCCTCGCCGACCCGTCGCGGGCGCGCCTCGAGAGCACGATCGACCGGTTGCTCGCCTCCCCGCGCTACGGCGAGCGCTGGGGTCGCCACTGGCTCGACGTCGCCCGCTACGGCGAGAGCAGCGGCAAGGAGACCGATTTCACCTACCCCCATGCCTGGCGCTACCGCGACTACGTGATCGCGGCGTTCGACGCCGACATGCCGTTCGACCGGTTCATCCGCGAGCAGATCGCCGGCGATTTCTTCGTCGCCCCCGATGACCGCGACCGCGCCGAGTTGCTGGCGGCGACCGGGTTCCTCGCCCTCGGGCCGAAGTCGCACGTCGAACGGAACCGGCTGCGGTTCACGATGGACCTTGTCGACGAGCAAATCGACACCGTCGGCCAGGCGTTCCTCGGGCTGACGATCTCCTGCGCGCGCTGCCACGACCACAAATACGACCCCGTCACGCAGCGCGACTACTACGCCCTGGCGGGAATCTTCCGCAGCACCGACACGCGCTACGGCACGATCCGCCTCGTCCAAAACGCCAATCCCGCCGACATCGTCGAAATCCCCCGCTCGGCCGGGCAACCCGACGGCGTCGAGCCGCTCGACCCGCGGCAGCGCGCCCAGCTCGAGGCGCAGGTGGAGCGGCTCGAGGAGGAATTCCGCACGCTCACCGCCGACCGGGGAGCGGCGGGAAACCCCGCGATCATCCGCAACCGCACGCAACTGACGCTGGTGCGGACGCGGCTGGCGTCCTTCCAGCCCGACGGTACGCCACGGCAATTCGTCGCCTGCGTCCTCGACCGGCCGCAGCCGCGCGACTCGGAGCTGTTCCTCCGCGGCGACGTCGAGAAGCCCGGGGTCGTCGTCCCGCGCGGGCTGCCGGCGTGGGCGGGGCCGACCCCCGGGCGCCTCGACGGCAGCGGCCGGCTCGAGCTCGCCGAGTGGATCGCCTCGGCCACAAACCCGCTCACGCCGCGCGTGATCGTCAACCGGGTCTGGCTCCATCTCTTCGGCCGGGGGCTGGTGAACACCCCCGACAACTTCGGCCGGGCTGGCGAGGCGCCGTCGCATCCCGAGCTCCTCGACCACCTCGCCGCGGGCTTCGTCGCCGACGGGTGGTCGGTGAAGCGCCTGGTGAAACGCCTGATGACGACGCACGCCTATGCCCTGTCCACCGCCACGTCGGAGGAGGCGTTCGCCGTCGATCCCGACAACGCACTGCGCTGGCGGATGACGCCGCGGCGCCTCGACGCCGAGGCGATCCGCGACGGGATCCTGTTCACCGCCGGGCTGCTGCGGCTCGAGCGCCCGGTCGGATCGACGGTGGCCCGGCAGGGGGACGGGCCCGCTTTCCAGCCGGCGTTCCTCCGCCGCCGTCCCGCCGACGAGGTGCTCCCCGTCCGCGCCGTCTACCTGCCGATGCTCCGTGGCACGCCGCCGGAGTCGCTGGCGCTGTTCGACCTCCCGGCCGGCACGGGCGTCACCGGCCAGCGCTCGGAGACCACGGTCCCGGCCCAGTCGCTCTACCTGATGAACAACCGCGTCGTCCTCGAGGCCGCGGCGACCGCCGCCGACCGCCTCACGGCCCGTGCCCCCGGCGACGCGGCCCGCGTCGAGCTGGCCTACCTGGCGGCGTTCGGCCGCCGTCCCGACAGCGCCGAGATCGAGGCGGCGCTGGCGTTCGTGGCCGATCACCGCGCTCCGCGCGCGGGGTGGGCGGCGCTGTGCCAGGCCCTGTGGGCCAGCCAGGAGTTCCTGGCGCGGAACTGATCCGCTCATCCCCGAGGTCCGCCATGACAACCCAGCTCGTTGCTCCCGGATTCCCGCTCCCTTCGCGGCGCGACTGGCTGGCGACGACGGCCGCCGGCTTCGGCCTCGTCGCGTTTCGTGCCCTCGCCGGCGCCGCGGCCGGGGGGGCGTCTGTGCGGGCACCGCATTTCACGCCGCGGGCCACACGCGTCCTCTTCCTCTGCATGGACGGCGGCCCGTCGCACGTCGACAGCTTCGACCACAAGCCGGAGCTCGTGCGGCGGGCCGGCGCGCCGATCGGCCGCGGCCGGGTGCCGGGGGGCCGGCTGCTCCCGCCGGCGTGGGAATTCCGCCAGCGCGGCGACAGCGGCCTGTGGATCTCCGAGCTGTTCCCGCAGATCGCGGCGCACGCCGACACGCTGTGCCTGGTCAACAGCATGAAGACCGACGTGCCCAACCACCCGCCGGCGTTCCTCCAGATGCACACCGGCATGAGCAACGCCGTGCGGCCGTCGCTCGGGGCGTGGGTCACCTACGGCCTGGGCAGCGAGAACGACAACCTCCCCGGGTTCGTCACGATCAGTCCGCCACCTGCCAACGGCGGTCCGGCCAATTACGGCAGCGCCTTTCTCCCCGCCCGCCACCAGGGGACCCGGATCGGCGGCGGCCGGGCCCGGGTCGCCGACGCCCGGGTGAGCAACCTCGCCCATCCGTTCCTCGGCCGCTCGGAGCAGCGGCGGCAGCTGGAGTTCGTCCAGGCGCTCAACCGCCGGTCGCTCGACGGCGCGGCCGACGCCGCCGCGGTCGACGGTCTGATCGCGTCGCACGAGCTCGCGTTCCGGATGCAGGACGCGCTTCCCGAGGCCCTCGACCTGGCACGCGAGACCGAGGAAACGCAGCGCCTCTACGGCATCGGCGACGACGCCACCGAAGATTTCGGCCGGCAGTGCCTGATGGCGCGGCGCCTTCTCGAGGCAGGGGTCCGGTTCGTCGAGGTCTGCCACGGCGGCTGGGACCAGCACCGCAACCTCCGCGAGGATCACGCCGAGCACGCCCGGGCGGTCGATGCTCCGATCGCCGGCCTCCTCACCGACCTCGCGTCGCGCGGCCTGCTCGCCGACACGCTGGTGATCTGGGGCGGGGAGTTCGGCCGCACCCCCTATGCCCAGGTGGAGGACGGGCGCGACCACAACCATCTCGGGTTCACGACCTGGTTCGCCGGCGGCGGGGTCAAGGGGGGCCATGCCCACGGTGCCACCGACGAGTTCGGCCTCGAGGCGGTGGTCGATCCGGTGCCGATCCACGACTGGCACGCCACGATCCTCCACCTCCTCGGCCTCGACCACACGCGGCTCACGTTCACCCACGCCGGGCGCGAGATGCGGCTGACCGATACCAAGGGCACGGTGGTGACGGGGATCCTCGGCTGAGACCAGGACCGCTGCCGGTGGCAGTTGGCGGTGTATGATCGCTGTTTCGCCGGCGTTGCCGGTGCCGTCCGCCGCCATCCTGGAATCTCCCGTGGCCCCCGAGCCCCGCCGCCCCGAACAACCGTCCCGGATCACCTCCCGCCGCCCCCCGCGGCCGCCGTCGCCCGGCGTGGTGCCCCCGGCCGGCCGGGGGCGTCGCCCGCCCCACGGCGAGCAACCTGGGGAGCGGCTCCAGAAAGTGCTCGCCGCCGCCGGGATCGGCAGCCGGCGGGCCTGCGAGGAGTTGATCACCTCGGGGCGCGTCGAAGTCGACCGCAAGGTGGTCGCCGTCCTCGGCACGCGCGTCGATCCGGTCCGTCAGGAGATCCGAGTCGACGGCGAGCGTCTGCCCGATCCGCGCCGCAGCGTCTACGCCGTCTACAAGCCGGTCGGCGTGGTGACCACCAATTTCGATCCGTCCGGGAGGCCGCGCGTCGTCGACCTCGTGCCGGGCGAGCAGCGGCTGTTCGCCGTCGGCCGGCTCGATCGGATGAGCGAGGGCCTGATCCTCGTGACCAACGACGGCGAGCTGGCCAACCTCCTCGCCCACCCGCGCTACGGCGTCGAGAAACGGTATCTCGTCCAGGTCGCCGGCGTGCCGACCCCGGAGACGCTCGACCAGCTCCGCCGCGGCGTCGGGCTCGCCGAGGGGATGGCCCGCGCCCAGCACGTCTTCCTCCGCTCGCAGCACAAGCAGAGCGCGGTGCTCGAGATGGTCCTCGACGAGGGGAAGAACCGCGAGATCCGCCGGATGCTCGCCCGCCTCGGCCACAAGGTCCACCAGCTCAAGCGGGTCGCCGTCGGCGGGCTGTCGCTCGGCGATCTCCTGCCGGGTCAGTCGCGGCGATTGTCCGGCGCCGAGGTCGAGGCGTTGCGACGCGACGCCCTGGCGCAGGCCGGGGACGGCCCGGGGCGGCGGCCTCCCCCCGCTCCCCGCGGGCGCGGGCCCGGCCGCGGCGGCCGCCCGCGGCGCGACGACGGACAATTGCCCCCCAGGCCCGCCGGCCGCCCGACCGGTGCGCCGCGCCGTCCCGGTCGCCCGGGAGCGGGGCCGGGCGATCGCGGCCTGGCCGAGCGCCGCCCCGGCCCGCCGCAGGGGCTGCCCCCGGGTGGCCCGGGACCGGGAGGAGCGGGAGTGAGGCGCCGGCGCCGCCCCGGGAAGGCGTCGTCGTGGAGGAAGCCGCGTGCCGAGTGACCGCTCCGCCGTCGCCGGGAAGGAAGGCGTTGCCTGCTATGCCGACGGCGCCCGCGTGGAACGGGTGCCGATCGTTGCCCACCGTCAGGTCGGTACCGGCACGTTCCGGCTGCGCCTCGACTGGCCGGCGCTCGCGGCCACGGCCCGGCCCGGGCAGTTCGCGATGCTGCGGATCGCCGGCCGACTCGATCCCCTCCTGGCCCGGCCCCTGGCCGTCTACGAAACCTACGATAGCCCCGACGCCGTCGATCCGCGGGGCGACGGGGCAGGGCGCCGCTACGTCGACTTCCTGTACCTCGTCCACGGCAAGTTCACCAGCGCCCTGACGACACTCGCTCCGGGTGCAGAGCTCCACGTCTGGGGGCCGCTGGGCAACGGCTTCAGCCGTGTCCCCGCCGTCGGCCACCTGGTGCTCGTCGCCGGCGGCATCGGGCAGACGGCCCTGTTGGCGCTCGGCCGCGCCGCACGGGCGCGGGGTGCGTCCCGGGTGACGCTCTGCTGGGGGGCGCGGTCGGCGGGATTCCTCGCCGATGCCGACGACTTCCGCCGCGCCGGCATCGAGGTCCACCTCGCGACGCTCGACGGGTCGGCAGGGCTGCGGGGCACCGTCGTCGATCTGCTCGACCGCCTCTTCGACGGCGGCCCCGAGCCCGGGCACGTGGCCTGCTGCGGACCGGAGCCGATGATGCACGCCGTGGCGCGGTGGTCGGCGGCCCGCGCCATCGGGTGCACCGTGTCGCTGGAAACGCCGATGGCCTGCGGCGTCGGGATCTGCTTCACCTGCGTGGCGCCGATCCGCGATCCGGACGGTGGCTGGGACTACCGCCGGACGTGCATCGAGGGGCCGGTGTTCGACGCGGCCGCCGTCGTCTGGGAGCCGGGGCAGGGGTGATCAGCCCCGGCCGGGGAATGGCGGATCAGCCCTTGGCGGGCTTCTTCGCCTTCGACCCCTTGGCTGCCGTCTTGGCCACGGTCCCGGTGCCGGCGCCGCGAGTGACGGCGAGGATCCGGGCCGAGAGGCGCGACTTGATCCGCGCGGCCCGGTTGGGGTGGATCGTGCGGCCTGCCGCGGCCCGGTCGGCCTTCTTGGCGACGAGCCGGAACTGCTCCCGCGCTCCCGCCACGTCGCCGGCGAGCAGCTGCTCGAGCAGGCGGCGGACATGGGTCTTGATCTCGGACTTGGTCGCCCGGTTCCGCTCGCGGCGGACGACGTTCTGGCGAAGGCGTTTTTTGGCGCTGGCCGAATGGGGCATCGTGGTTCTTTCGCTGGACGAAACCTGCGGGACGACGGACGGCGCAGACCGCCGTCAGGATGTCGGGGGCCCACCTTTATCCTTCACCGAGCTCAACTTGTCCAGCCGCTGGGCCACGTCGCGGTAGCCGAAATCGATGCCGGCGAGGGTCGAGAGGTGCTTGCGGGCGGCGTCGGGATCCCCCATCCCGGCCGCGAGGACCCCGGCCCGGTACAGCGCCCGCTTCCGCTGTTCCTGTTCCCTGTCGGTGAGGGCGTCGAGGGCGATGGCGTAGTTGCGCATCGCCAGGTCGTATTGGCGGATCGACTGGAAGCACTCGCCGAGCTCGAGCGCCACGACCCCCTTGCGCCGGGCGTCGTTTTGGAGCACGTCCTGGAACTGCTTGATCGCCTCGGGGACGTTGCGGGCCGCCTTGAGCCGCAGCCCGAGCTCGTAGCGGATGGCGGTGTTCTCCGGGTAGCGCGACGACCGCGCCGAGAACACCTCGACCTCGAGCTTGGCATGCGCCTGGCGGAGCTGATCGAGCGTGCCCTGAGCCGCCGGGTCGGACGCCGCGCGCTTCTCGGCGACCGCGACGTGCTGCCGTGACCAACGGATCTGGCGATCCTCGAGGTGCTCGCGGACCTTGATGTCGCCACCGCTCGCGGCCAGCGCCCGCTCCAGGACCTTCTCGGCCTCGGCGGTGTCGTTGGCCTGCTCGAGGAGGTCGGCCAGTTCGTAGGCGGCCTCGGTGTCGGTCGGCTTCGCCGCGATCGTCTTGCGGAGGACCGTCGCCCGGTCGGGCTCCGCGCCCCCCGCCGCCGGTGCCGCCGCCTTCGGCGCCACGCGCCCCGTCAGCCCGCCGCCGGCGGAGATCGTCTTCTCGACCTGGAGCCGGGCGATCTCGCGCTCCGCCTCCTCGGCCATCCCCTTGAGCGACGAGACCCGCACCCAGCAGGCGATCGCCTGGTCGAAGTTGCCCATCTCGGCGGCGAACTTGGCGCACTGGCGATTGACATCGATGTCGGTCGGAGCAGCATCGAGGGCCGAGCGGAGGTAGACCCCGCGGGTCTCCTGATGGCCGAGCTGCCCGCAGGCATCGGCCATCGCCAGTAGCGCCGGGACGTCGTAGGGATTGCCCTTGAGGATCTCGACGCCGAGGCGGATCACCTCGCGCCACTGCCCGGCGGCCGCCGGCTTCTTCAGGCCCCCCACCTTGCTGCCGCTGCCGAGAAACGACGTCAGGCCGCCCCCTTTCTTCGGCGGATGCTTCTTGCGGAGCACGCCGAGCAGGCTCTGGAGGTAGATCGCGCTGGCGGGATCGCCGACGACGCAGTTGGCAAACATCTCCGCCGCGTAGTCGGCGTTGGCCGCGGCGTTCTGCGTGCCGCGTTGGAAGCTCTGCTGGAGCCGAGAACGCTCCGATGGCGACAGCGGCGATGGCTGGTCCGGCTCGTTGGCGGCCATGCTGCCCGTGATGCTGCTGCGAGGGAAACACCACCCGGAACGGGGTGCCGGCTGCCGGTGGCCCCGCCGCCCCGCGGCCGTCCCGTCGGCCCGCCGCACGGCGCCGCCGGCCGGGCGGCGGAAGCGGTAGAGTGTAGTGGTCCGGGTGTGGAGCCTCAATCCTCGCTCCCTCCGGCTTCCCCGTGACGAGCGATCGTGTCCGCCTCCTTTTCTGGTGACGCCACCCCCTCTCTCGGCCGTTCGCCGCCGGGGCGGGTGTGGTTCGTGGGCGCCGGCCCGGGGAGCCCCGACCTGCTCACGCTCCGCGCCCTCGACTGCCTCGAGCGTGCCGACGTGATCGTCCACGACGCGCTGGTGCCCCCGAGCCTGCTGACCCGCACCGGAGCCGTGGAGCGCTGCATCGCCGCCCCGCGCGGCGACGGCCACGGCGCCGACTCCGGGACGGCGACGGGTGACTTGCTCGCCAGGCTGGCCACGAGCGGGCGGCGGGTCGTGCGTCTCAAGGGGGGCGACCCGGGCGTGTTCGCGCGGCTCACCGAGGAGATCGCCCCGCTCGACGCGGCGGGCATCCACTGGGAAATCGTGCCTGGCGTCACCGCCGCGCTGGCAGCGGCCGCCGCCGCCGGGGCAGCGCTCACCAGCCGTCAGGGGTCGTCGAGCCTGACGCTCGTGACCGGCCACGGCGCCGCCGGCACCGAGGACCGCGTCGACTTCGGCGCCCTTGCGCGCGTGCCGGGGACGCTGGCGGTCTACATGGGGGTCGAGCAGGTCCGGGCCTGGGCCGGCGCCCTGGTCGCCGCCGGCCGGGATCCCGACACGCCGGTGACCCTCGTCAGCCACTGCGGCTGGCCCGACCAGCGGATCGTCAGATCGAACCTCGCGGCCTGCGCCAGCGCCGCGGCGACCGCCGACTGCCCACCCCCGACGGTCGCCCTCGTCGGCCTCGCGCCGGGCGCTTCGGCGCCGCGTTGTTCCGGTCCGCTCACGGGGCGGACGGTCCTCGTCACGCGACCGCGCGGGCAGACCGACGACCTCGTCCGCGCGCTGGAAGCGGCGGGCGCCACCCCCCACCTCCTCCCGCTGGTCACGATCGGCCCACCCCCCGACGGCGCCGCACTCGATCGCGCGATCGACGCCGCCGACCGCTACGACTGGATCGTCTTCGCCAGCGCCAACGGCGTCGATGCCTTCGCCGGCCGGCTCCGCGCCCTGTCGCGCGACGGCCGCGCGCTGGGCACCGCCCGCCTCGCCGCGATCGGCGGCGCGACGGCGCGGGCCCTGGCGACGGCCGGGCTGGTGTGCGACGCCGTGCCCGAGCTCGAGCGGTCGGAGGGGCTCGTCGACCTCCTCGCGGACGCGGCGCACCGCGGGCGGTTCCTGCTCGTCCGGGCCGATGCCGGCCGCGACGTCCTCGCGACGGGCCTCCGTGCCGCCGGGCATCACGTCGATGAAGTGGCCGCCTACACGAGCCGACCGCTCGAATCGCTCCCCCCCGGGGCGCGGGCGGCCCTCGACGCCACGGCGATCGACTGGATCACGGTCACCAGCGGCCGGATCGCCGAGGCGGCCTGCCGGTTGTTCGGCGACGGCATCCGTCGCTGGCGGGTGGCGAGTATCAGCCCGGTGACGTCGGCGGCGCTGCGCCGGCTGGGGGTGGAGCCGGATGCGGAAGCGTTGCGGCCGACCGCCGCCGCGCTGGTCGGGGCGATCGCCGCCGCCGACGGTCGGGCGGAATGAATCTGCGGGCCGTGCGGGGGCGCCGGACGACCGTGAAGGCCGGATGGGGGGACGCCGATAGCTGACAAGGAGGGGGCGCAGGGTCCCCGGTCGCTGGGAACCGCGTCACATGCCCACCGCGTCCGATCGGTCGACCGTCGTGCTGTCCCACGTGGTCGCTGCCGGCACGACCGCCGAGCACCTCGTCGCGATCGACGCCGCCGCGCGCCGCCGCGGGGTCCTTGTCACATGGGCCGCACGCCTCGACGGCCTCGCCGCGATGGCGGGCAGCGCGGCCCCGATCCGGGCGGTGGCCGACGACCCCGGGTGGTGGGAGTCGCGGGCGGCCCTCCGCGACCGGGTCGAGCGGACGATCCGGCTGCTTCCCGGCATCGACACGCTGGTCGTCGGTGACGGGCGGATGCTCGTCCACCGCGAGCTGCTCCGCGATCACGGGATCCGCACGGTGTGCGTCGACAGGTTCGACGACGCGGCGCGCGGATCGCGGCGCCCGGCTCCGGCGGGCTGGGCGTGCCGCAGCCTGTCGTGGGGCCTGTGGGAAGTGGCGCTCACGGCACCGTCGCGCGGGTGGTTGACGCGCTTCACGGGGCGCACCGCGACGGTCCGACCGGTGCCCGGCTGTCTCACCGTGCTCGGTGCCGGGCCGGCCGTCGAGCCGACGGCGACGATCGACCGCGTCGCACGGTGGGTCGAGGCGGGGGTGGCGACGACCGCGAGCCTCGGGGCCCTGCCCGGATTGGTGGCCGCCTCCGGCACTGCCGCGGCCGGCTCGGTGCTCCGCGCCGCCTGACACGAACCGCCGGGGACACACCACGCTCGGCGCACCGGCCACCCACGTGGAGGCTGTCGGCAGCAAGGGCGCTCGCGCGGCCACCGCGCTCACGGCTCAGGGACGGCTCTTCTCTACCACCGACCAGCTGAGGTAGGCGAGGATCAGACTGGCGATCACGAACCCGATGTCGAGGCCGACACTCACCCGGCGGAAGGGAAACCCCGCCGCGAGGTCCGCGAGGAACAGGATCCCGACCAGTCCCGAGACGACCATCCCGGTCAGAGGCAGCATTTTCGTCACCGGGCACCTGCTCCGCGATCGGCCACCGCCGGGGGTTGGGAAGGCCTACTACCATAATCGACAGCCGGGGGAGCGCCATCCACCGCTCCGGGCACCGGCGGGGAAAATGCCGTCCCGGCACCGGCCGCACGACCCCTCCGAACCGCTCCACCCCTCCCCCCACACCGAGGCACCGATGGCACACCCCGCCTCAGCCCAAACGGCGGTCTACACCGGGTCGTTCGACCCCGTCACGCTCGGCCACCTCGACGTCATCGAGCGGGCGAGCCGGATCTTCGGCTCGGTCGTGGTCGGCGTCGGCATCAACCCCGACAAACACCCGCTGTTCGCCAGCGACGAGCGGGTGGCGCTGGTCGAGGCGGCGACCGCACACCTGGCCAACGTCCGCGCGGCCCCGTTTTCCGGGCTGGCGGTGGTCTTCGTCCGCGAGCAGGGGGCGACGGTGCTGCTCCGCGGCGTCCGCTCGCTGAGCGACATGGAGGCCGAGTTCACGATGACGCTGGCCAACCGCAAACTCGATCCGGAAATCGAGACGGTGTTTCTGATGTCGGCCGCCGAGTATTCCCACGTCTCGTCGTCGCTGCTCAAGCAGATCACGCCGTTGGCAGACGACCGGGCGCTGGCCCGGTTCGTGCCGCTGCCGGTGGTCCGCGCCCTGCGGAGCAAGCTTCCGGCGCCCGCCCGCTGAAGGGCGGCGCCGGTCGGGCGGTCAGTTGAGCCGGCCAGCGCCGCCCGGACCGGCGTCGAAATGCTGGCGCAGGTAGCGGGCGCGTTCGATCCGCTCGTCGCTCCCCTCGAGTTGGATGCCGCGCAGTTTCTGCAGGTGGGCCGGCTGCGTGCGGACGAGCAACGAATTGATGTCGGCCACGTCGACGTCGCCGATCAGCCCGAGGAGGACTCCCATCCGGACCCTCGACAGCAGCTGCATCGCCTCCTCGACCTTGATCGTCTGCGCCGTGCGGAGGATCCCGTATGCCCGGCTGACTTGGTCGTGGACGTTCTGCTGTGTCTCGCGGACGAGGAACTCGCGGGCGCGGCGCTCGTATTCGATGACCACCGGGACGACGTCGCCGACCTGCTGGAGGAGCTCCTCCTCGGTGCGGCCGAGCGTCGTCTGGTTGGAAATCTGGTAGAAGTCGCCGAGCGCCTGCGAGCCCTCCCCGTACAGGCCGCGGACCGCCAGCGAGATCTTCTGCAGGCTGCGGAACACCTTGTCGATCTGCCGCGTGATCACCAGCGCCGGCAGGTGGAGCATGACGCTGACGCGGATCCCGGTGCCGACGTTGGTCGGGCAGGCGGTGAGGTAGCCGAACCGCGAGTGGAAGGCGTACGGCACGACCCGCTCGATCTCGTCGTCGACCGCCCGGATCTGCTCCCAGGCGCCGTGGAGATCGAGGCCGCTGTGGAGGCACTGGATGCGGAGATGATCCTCTTCGTTGATCATCAGGCTGACCTGCTCACGGTCGTCGATCGCGACCCCGCGGGCCCCGGCGGCCTCGGCGTGCTCGCGGCTGATCAGCTGTCGCTCGACGAGAAACCGGCGATCGACCTCCTCGAGGCGGCCGACGTCGAAATACTCGAGCCCCCGTCCGAGCGGCACCCGCGCGATCCGCTCGCGGAGCAGGCGCTCGACGTCCGCGCGGTCCTGGGCCGAGGCCCGGCTGACGAACGGGAAGTGGGCGACGTTGCGCGCCAGCCGCACGCGGCTGCTCATCACGATGTCCGATTCCGGACCGGTGCCGCGAAGCCATTCGCCGACCGAGTCGGTGAGAGTGTCGAGTTTCATGACGGCGTGTCTTCGGCTTTCCGTCGCGGTGCGAGCCAGCGCTCCTCGAGCGCGCGGATCGCGTCGCGGTGCTCGCGGGCGTCTTCGTAGCGTTCGGCGGCGATCGCCTCCTTGAGCGACCGGCGCAGGCCGATGGCGGCGGTCAGTTCCGCGGTGTCCTCCGGCAGCGCTTGCCCGGTTCCGCCCGCGGGGGAGACCGGGAGTCGGCTCGGCCGGCGGCCGGTGTGCTCGGTCGCCCCGTGGATGTTGGCGATCAGCGGCTCGAGTTCGCGCTCGAACTCGACGTAGTCGTGGGGGCAGCCGAGCCGCCCCTGGTTGCGGAACTCGAAGAACGTGATGCCGCACATCGGGCAGGCGCGTTGGTCGAGTTGGGACAGTTCGGCGGCGGTCTGCCCGACGCCGAGCGGGCCGACCAAACCGCCTCCCTTGGGCGTCTCGGCGCCGCCCCCGGATTCGGCCTGGTTGAGGTACACCCGGGCGTGGTCGTCGCAGAGGTGGATCTCGCGCACCGCACCCCCCTCCAGCTCCGTGATGTGGAACACCGCCTGCGCGTCGCACTGCTGGCATTTCATCGCCGGAACTCCACGGCGGCGACGGGCCCGCCCCATCGCCGACACGCATCATACCCGTCCGGTGACTTCCGGTCGCCGTCAATGCCGGCGGCGGGGTGTTGACCGGCGGCCCCGCCGGAGAGTCTGTTGACGGTCACGGCCCGCCGTACCCCGCGCCCACTCCGATGCACCATCCCGACCCCGCCCGGTTCGCGACCCTCGCCGCCGGTCATCGTCTCGTGCCGGTCTACCGAAGGCTGCTCGCCGACGGCCTCACCCCGGTGACGGCGTTCCGCCGGTTCGACGGCGGCGCGTGCGGATGCCTGTTCGAGAGCGTCGTCGGCGGCGAACGGGTCGGCCGCTACAGCTTCCTCGCCGCCGACCCGTTCATGCGCCTCGAGGCACGGCGGACGACCGTGCGCGTGGTGCGCGGCGGTGACGAGGAGACGCTGGAGGTCGCCGACCCCCTTGCCGAACTGCAGCAACGCCTCGCCGAGTTTCGACCGGCCCGGCTCCCGGAATTGCCGCCTTTCACCGGTGGGGCGATCGGCTACGCCGCCTACGACGCCGTCCGCTACGCCGAGCGCCTCCCGGACGCCCCGCCCGACGATCTCGGGCTCCCCGACGTGAGCTTCGCGTTCTTCGACCGGCTCGTCGTCTTCGACCACGTCACCAAGACACTCGACGTGATCGTGCTGGCCGACACCGGCGCTGCCGGCGGGGCGGAGGAGGCCTACCGTAGCGCCTGCCGGAGGATCGACCAGACACTCGAGCGGCTGTTCACCCCCGACGACTGGCCCGCGCCCGCCGACGTCGGCCCGCGGGCGCTCGCCCCCGGCCGGATCGAGGCGCTGGCGAGCCATTTCCCCCGCGAGCAGTTCCTTGCCGCGGTGTCGCGGGCGATCGAGTACATCCGTGCCGGCGACATTTTCCAGGTGGTCCTCAGCCGCCGCCTCGACATCCCGTTCCCGTCCCCGCCTCTCGAGCTCTACCGCACGCTGCGGGTGGTCAACCCGAGCCCGTTCATGTTCTACCTCCGGCTCCCCGAGGTGACGCTCGTCGGCAGTTCGCCGGAGATCATGGTCCGCTGCGTCGACGGCGCCGTGACGGTCCGCCCGCTGGCCGGCACGCGCCCCCGCGGCAAGACGGCGGAGGAGGATGAGGCGCTCGCCGCGTCGCTGCTGGCCGACCCGAAGGAGCGGGCCGAGCACGTGATGCTCATCGACCTGGGGCGCAACGACGTCGGGCGCGTGGCGCGGATCGGATCGGTGGCGCTGTCCGACGTGATGTCGATCGAGCGCTACAGCCACGTCATGCACCTCACCAGCAACGTCACCGGCACGCTCGCCGACGGGCGCACGGCGTTCGACGCGCTGGCCGCCTGCCTACCGGCGGGCACGGTGTCGGGCGCGCCCAAGATCCGCGCCATGGAGATCATCGACGAGCTCGAGCCGCGCCGCCGCGGCCCCTACGCCGGCGCCGTCGGCTACGTCGACTTCGGCGGCACGATGGACACCTGCATCGCCCTGCGCACCGTGGTGATCACCGGCGGGACGGCCCACGTCCAGACCGGTGCCGGGATCGTCGCCGACAGCGTCCCGGAGAAGGAGTTCGAGGAGTCGGTGAACAAGGCCACGGGGCTGCTCGTGTCGATCGACATGACGCTCGCCCGGGCTGCCGCCGGCCGATGATCGTCCTCGCCGACGTGACCGTCGACCGCGGTGGCGAGCGCGTCATCGACGGCGTCGGCTGGTCGGTGGCGGCCGGCGAGTCCTGGGCGCTGGTGGGGCGCACCGGGTCGGGGCGGGGGACGCTGCTGGAGGCGCTCGCCGGACGGCTGGCGTTGGCGCGTGGCGACGTCATCGTCGCCGGCTGCTCGCTCCGCGCGGCACCGCGCCGGTTCCGCCGTCTGGTCGGCCACGTGCCGGCCGGGATCGTCGCCCCGCCGGCGCTGCGGGCCGGCGAGTTTCTCGAGGTGACGGGGGCCGAGGAGGGGCTGGCCGGCGCGGCGCTGGCCGGCGCCGTCAAGCGGGCGCTGGCGCTGGCCGGCCTCGACGGCGACGGCCAGGCCCGCCTCGACCGGATCCCCGACGGGATCCGCAAGCGCCTGCTCGTCGCCCGGGCGCTGCTCCTCGACCCGCCGGTCCTGCTCATCGACGACCCGTTCCAGGGCCTCGACCCCACCGAGCGGCGCGACGTCGAGCGCCTCGTCGGCGACCTCGTCCTCGTCGAGCGGGCCGTGGTCGCCGTCGTGCCCGACGCCGACGTGCCCGGCTGCTTCACGCACCTGGCGGTGATGCGCGGGGGGCGGATCGTGAGCCGCTCCGTCGCCTCCCCGGCGGCGTTCCCGGGCCGGTCGTGGCCCGTCCGCTTCGTCGTCCCGGGCCGGGCCGACGACGCGCTGGCCGTGCTCGCGGTGGTCGCCGCCGATCCGGTGGCCCGCGACGCCGATACGGTCGTGGTGCCGCTCGCCGGCGACGGGGCGATCGCGGAGGCGGTCGCGGCGCTGGTCCATGCGGAGATCGGCGTCGCCGCCGTCGGCCACGACGGGCCGTGGGCGGCGCGGCTGCTCGACGGATGACGCGCCTCCCGCGCGGCCGTTTGACGCTCGGCGGACCGCGGCGGACGATGGGGGGATACCGGCCGATCCTCTCGCCTCGGGGAGCGCGATCCCGTGCGCTGCCGACTTCCGCGCCTGTTCCCATTCCTCGCGGGCCTCGGGCTGGCGGTGCCGGCGCTGCTCGCCTCGGGCGCCGATCCGGGGCCCTCCGCCGACCTCGCGTTCTTCCGCGACCAGGTCGAGCCGCTGCTGTCGCGGCGCTGCCTTCCCTGCCACTCCCATGGCGCCGGGCGGATGGAAGGGGGGCTGGCGCTCGATTGGCGTAGTGGCTGGGAACGGGGGGGCGACCGCGGCCCGGCGATCGCCCCGGGTGAGCCCGAGGCGAGCCTGCTGGTGACGGCGGTGCGCCATGCCGACCCCGACCTACGGATGCCGGCCGAGCCCCTCCCGGCCGCCGAGGTCGCGATCCTCGTCGAGTGGATCCGCCGCGGCGCCCCCGATCCGCGCATCGCCGCCCCACGGGCGGGCGACTGGTGGTCGCTGCGACCGCTCACGAGGCCGCCGGTGCCGGGGAGCGCCCCCGCCGATCGGGCGATCGACGCGTTTCTCGACCAGCGCATCGCACGCGCCGGGCTCACTCCGGCCGACGAGGCCGACCGGCGTGCGCTCCTGCGCCGGCTGTCGTTCGACCTCCACGGCCTGCCGCCGACCCCCGACGAGGTCGATGCCTTCGTCGCCGACTCCGCCCCCGCCGCCGTCGACCGCGTCGTCGAGCGCCTCCTCGCCTCCCCGCGGATCGGTGAGCGCTTCGCGCGCCACTGGCTCGACTCGATCCACTTCGCCGACAGCCACGGCTTCGAGCACGACGTCTTCCGCCCCAACGCCTGGCCGTACCGCGACTGGGTGATCGACGCCTTCGCCGCCGACCTGCCCTGGCCGACGTTCGTCCGTGCCCAACTCGCCGCCGACGTGTTCTTTCCCGACGACGGCCCGGTCCAGGCAGCCCTCGGGTTCCTCGGCGCCGGCACCTACGACCACTCCGCGGCGAGCACCGCGCCGCGGACGTTCGAATACCTCGACCGCGACGACCTCGTCACACAAACGATGGGCGCCGTGACGAGCACGACGGCCAACTGCGCCCGCTGCCACGCCCACAAGTTCGACCCGATCCCGCAGGAGGACTACTACGCGCTGCAGGCCGTGTTCGCCGGGATCGGCAAGGGGGAGATCGACTGGGAGCCCGACGGCTCGGTCGCGGCGGCGCGGCGGCGCTGGCGGACCCTCGCCGACCTCGCCGTCTCCGGTCCGGAGGCGCTGCTCGGCATGCCGGAAGCCGCGCTCGTGGCCGCCTGGGAGGCGGCCGGGGCGCACGCGGCGTGGTGGCCGCTGCCCCTGGCGAGCTATTCGTCGGCGTTCGGGGTGGAGCTGTCGCGCCAGGACGACGGGTCGATCCTGGCCTGCGGCACCGCGCCGGAGCGCGACGTCGTCATGCTCTCGGCCTCCGGGCCGCTCCCGCCGATCACCGCGCTGCGCCTCGACGTGCTCACCGACGAGTCGTTGCCGATGGCCGGGCCGGGCCGGGCGCCAAACGGCAACCTCCATCTCTCCGAGGTCGAGCTGACCGTTTTCCCGGCCGAAGGCGGTGCCCCGCGCCGGATCGCGATCGCCCGGGCGAGCGCCGATTTCGAGCAGGCGGGCTGGTCGATCGCCCATGCCATCGACGGTGCGCCGGCGACCGCGTGGGGCATCCACCCCGAGGAGGGCAAGCCGCACCACGCGGTGTTCGTGCCGGCCGAGGCGATCGCGCTGGGCGCCGGCGAGACGCTCGTGGTCGCCCTCCGCCAGGTCCACGGCGGTGCCCACCTGATCGGCCGGTTTCGGATCTCGTGCACCGACGGCGATCCCGCGGTGGCGATCGCGCTCTCCCCGGCAGCCGAGGCCGCGCTCGCCGTGCCCCCGGCGGCGCGGAGCCGCGACCAGGCGGCGGCGCTGGCCGGCGCCGTCATCGGCGCCCGTGCGCGGGCCGAGCTGAGCGCGCTGCCGGCCGTGCGCAAGCTCTACGCCGCCGCACCGACGGCGACCAACGAGCGCGGCACGATCTCGATCGCTCCGCCGCGCGAGATCCGGGTCCTCGAGCGCGGCGACATCGACCGTCCCCTGCACCCGGTCGGGCCGGGCGCCCTCGCCGCGGTCGGGGCGCTCGAGGCGCGCTTCGAGCTCCCCCCGGGCGCCCCCGAGGGGGCGCGGCGCGCGGCGCTGGCCGAATGGCTCGTCCACCCCGACAACCCGCTTACCTGGCGGAGCATCGCCAACCGGGTCTGGCACTGGCACTTCGGCCGCGGCCTGTGCGACACGCCCAACGACTTCGGCCGGATGGGAAGCCTGCCGAGCCATCCGGAATTGCTCGACTGGCTCGCCTGCGAACTGCGCGAGACGGGGTCGCTGCGGCACCTTCACCGGCTGATCTGCACGAGCCGTGCCTACCGCCGGTCTTCGACGATTCCCGCCGGCGGCTTCGACGCCGACCCCGACGGCCGGCTGCTGGCCTGGATGCCGCGCCGGCGGCTCGACGCCGAGGGATTCTTCGACGGCGTGCTGCGGGTCGCCACGACCCTCGACGAGACGCGCGGCGGCCCCGGGATCGCCCGGTTCACGCAGAAGCCCGGCGCCCAGCTCACGCCGATCCTCGACTACGACGCCTTCGACCTCGACGCCCCCGGCGCCAACCGCCGGGCGATCTACCGCGTGGTGTGGCGCGGGATCCCCGATCCGCTGTTCGACGCCCTCGACTTCCCCGATCTCGGCCTCCTCGCCCCGGCGCGCGGCTTCTCCGCCTCGGCGCTCCAGGCGCTCGTCCTGGCCAACAACCGCTTCGTCCTCCACCACGCCGCGGTGCTGGCGCGCGCCGCCGCGGCCCACGCCGCCGACCGGACCGGCCAGGTGCGCTGGATGGTGCGCCGCGCCTGGCTCCGCGATCCGACCGCGGAGGAGGAAGGGGAGTTGGACGCGCTGGCCGACCGCCACGGCCTCCCCGCGGTCGCCCGGGCATTGTTCAATGCCGACGAGTTCCTGTTCAGCGACTGAGCCCGCCATGGTGATCCCGATCCCGCGCCGCGATCTGCTCGCCACCGCCGGCGGTGGCTTCGGCGCCGTGGCGCTGGCCGGGCTCTTCGTCCGCGACGGCCTCGCCGACGCTCCCGCCGGTGATCCCTCCTGGCCGCTCGGCGGCCTCCACCATCCGGCCCGGGCGCGGCGCGTGATCCAGCTGTTCATGAACGGCGGCACGAGCCCGATGGACACGTTCGACCACAAGCCGCTGCTGGCCAAGCACGACGGCGAGGCACTCGGCCCCAAGGAGAAGCCCGAGGGGTTCACCACGCCGGTCGGCAAGGTGATGAACAGCCCGTTCGCATTCGCGCGCCACGGCGAGACGGGCCGCTGGGTGAGCGAGGTCTTTCCCTGCCAGGCCCGGCAGGTCGACCGGCTGGCGTTCCTGATGGCGATGAAGACGACGACCAACGTCCACGGCCCGGCCAGCTACATGATGAACACCGGGTTCATGCTGCCGGGTTTTCCCTGCCTGGGGGCGTGGGTCTCGTACGGCCTCGGGCGGATCGTCGACGACCTCCCCGAGTTCGTCGTCCTCCCCGACCCGCGCGGCCTTCCCTACAACCAGAAGGGGAACTTCTCCGCCGGCTTCCTCCCCGCCCGCCACCAGGGCACCGTCGTCGACGCCGGCGGTGCCGAGCCGATCCCCGACGCGTTCGCGGCCGGCGCCTATCCCTTCGCCCGCGGCGACGCCGATCGCGAGACGCTGGCGCTCATCCAGCGGCTCAACCGCCGTCACGCCGCGGCCCGGCCGCACGACACGCGCCTCGAGGCGCGGATCGCCGCCGGCGAGCTGGCGGCCCGGCTCCAGCTCTCCGCGCCGGCGACGTTCGCGCTCGACGGCGAGACGGCGACCACGCGCCGCGCCTACGGCCTCGACCGCCCCGAGACGGCCGACTTCGGCACGCGCTGCCTCGTCGCCCGGCGCCTCGTCGAGCGTGGCACCCGCTTCGTGCAGGTGTGGAGCGGGCCGCAGGGGGCGGTGAACAACTGGGACAACCACGGCAGCATCGTCAAGGAGCTCCCACCGATCGCCGCGAGCGTCGACGGTCCGATCGCCGCGCTCCTCGACGACCTCCACGCCCGCGGCCTCCTCGCCGACACGCTGGTCGTGTGGACGACGGAGTTCGGCCGCACGCCGTTCGCCCAGAACAACCAGGGGCGCGACCACAACGGCGGGAGCTTCGTCACCTGGCTGGCCGGTGCCGGCGTGAAGGCCGGCGCGACCCACGGGCGGAGCGACGATCTCGGCTACCAGGGGATCGACGGGATCACGACCGTCCACGACCTCCAGGCGACGATTCTCCATCTGCTCGGGATCGACCACACGCGGCTGACGTTCCGCACCGCCGGCGTCGACCGTCGCCTGACCGACGTCCACGGTCACGTGATCCGCAGCGTGCTGGCATGACGGCCCCCGCCGCTCAGCCGGCGGCGAACTCGTCGATACCGTGCGCGGCAAGCTCCGCCGACCAGCCCGTGCACTGGGCCTCGAGCTGCCCGAGCGACAGGCCGGTGACGAACATTCCCGGGCGGCTCCGCGCCGCGTCGAGCCAGGAGCGGAGGTCGCTGACGTCGGCCATGGAGGATCGCCCGCGCCGCTGCTACCGCGCCGCCGTCACGAGGTCGGCGACGGTGCGCTCGACGCCGGCGGCGAGCGCCGCCGGACCCGACGGCGCCAATTCGTCGATCCGGCGCACGAGCGCCGAGCCGACGATCGCCCCGTCGGCCACCCCCGCCAGCAGTTTCACCTGCTCCGGCGTGCTCACGCCGAAGCCGACGAGCACGGGGACGCTGGCCTGCGTCCGCAGCCAGGCGACCCGTTCGACGAGCCCGGCGGGGAGTTCGCTCCGCGCGCCGGTCACGCCGGCGACGCTCACGCAGTAGAGGAACCCGGTCGAGCGGCGGGCGATCTCCGCGGCCCGGTCGGCGGGGGTCGTCGGCGTGACGAGGCGCACCAGCGCCAGCCCAGCCCCCCGGCAGGCGGCATCGAGGAGATCCGATTCCTCGAGCGGCAGGTCGGGAACGACGAACCCGGCCAGGCCCGCCGCCGCGGAGTCGGCGACGAAGCGATCGATGCCGCGGCGGTAGATGATCGAATAGCTGACCATCGCCAGGACCGGCATCCGCACGCGCGCGGTCGCCGCGGTGACCATCGCGAACAACTTCTCGAGCGTGAACCCCGCCGCCAGCGCGCGGGTGTAGGAGGCCTGGATCACCGGCCCGTCGGCGATCGGATCACTGTAGGGCACGCCCAGCTCGCAGACGGCCGCACCGGCGCGGTCGAGCGCCTCGATGACGATCGCCGTCGTGGCCAGATCGGGGTCGCCGGCGGTCACGAACGGGGCGAGGGCCTTGCGCCCGTCGGCGGCCAGTGCCGCGAAACGCTCCGCGAGGGGCACCGGTCGCGTGCTCATCCGTGCCCCCCGCCCGCGGCGGCGCGGAGCCGGGCGATCTCGGCGGCATCCTTCTCGCCGCGGCCCGACAGGCAGACGACGATGTGCTCGCTCGCCGGGCGCCTGGCCGCTTCCTCGACCGCCCAGGCGAGGGCATGGGAGGTCTCGAGCGCCGGCAGAATCCCCTCGCGGCGGGCGACGAGATCGAAGGCGGCCAGCGCCGCTGTGTCGGTGACGCTCGTGTATTCGACGCGCTTCGTGTCGTGCCACCAGGCATGCTCGGGACCGACGCCGGGATAGTCGAGGCCGGCCGAGACCGAGTGGACGTCGGCGGTCTGGCCGTCGCCGTCCTGGAGGACATACGACAGACTGCCGTGGAGGATCCCCGGCGAGCCGAACGACAGGCTGGCGGCGTGGTCGCCGGGCTTGCCAGAGCGCCCCCCCGCCTCGACGCCGACGAGACGGATCGAGGCGTGCTCGACGAGGGGATAGAACATCCCCGCGGCGTTGCTCCCGCCGCCGACACAGGCCACGACGCAGTCGGGATCGCGGCCGATCTCCTTCCGGCAGAAGGCGAGCGTCTCGCGGCCGATCACCGATTGGAAGTCGCGGACGATGCGCGGGAAGGGGTGGGGCCCGACGACCGATCCGATGATGTAGTGGGTCGTCTCGACCGATCCCATCCAGTCGCGCATCGCCTCGTTGATCGCGTCGCGCAGCGTGCGCGAGCCACTCTCCACCGGCCGGACCTCCGCCCCCATCATCTTCATGCTGCGGACGTTGGGCTCCTGGCGGCGGACGTCCTCGGAGCCCATGTAGACGACGCAGTCGAGGCCAAACCGGGCGCAGGCGGTGGCCGTGGCGACGCCGTGCTGGCCGGCGCCGGTCTCGGCGATGATCCGCGACTTGCCCATCCGGATCGCCAACAGCGCTTGGCCGAGGGTGTTGTTGATCTTGTGGGCGCCGGTGTGGCCGAGGTCCTCGCGCTTGAGCCAGATCTGGGCTCCGCCGGCGTAGGCGGTGAGCCGCTTGGCGAACAGCAGCGGCGTCGGACGGCCGACGAAGGCCGCGAGCAGCTGGTCGAGCTCTGCCTGGAACGCCGGATCGCCGCGGGCCTCCTCGTAGGCGGCGGTGAGCTGGTCGAGCGCCGCCGACAGCGTCTCGGGCACGTAACGACCGCCAAACCGGCCGAACCGGCCGTGCACGTCGGGCACCTGGGCGATCCCCCCCGCGGGGAGCGGCGGGGCGGCGGTTGGCGGTGTCATCGGGGGCTCCGGGGAGGCGTGACGGAGGGGGCGGCGGCCCGGGCCGGGAGGGCAGCGGGGCGGCGGCGAAGTCCGCACGGCAGCGTAGGATTGCCGCGGCCGATTGTAGCCGGCCCGGCGGCAGCCAGCAGGAGCCGGCCCGAGAGAGGGTTTCCGGTCGGCCGGGGTGAGGACGTGCCCGAGCTACCCGAAGTGGAGACGATGCGGCGCGGTATCGGCCGGATCGTCGGCGGCCGGATCCATGCCGTCCGGTTTCCCCGGTCGACCCGGCGCCCGCTCTCGATCGTGCCCCGCCCCGCGCTGCTCGCCGAGCGCCTCCGCGGTGCCCGGATCGATGCCGTCGAGCGGCATGGCAAGCGGATCGCGATCGGCCTCGAGCCGGCCGGCCCGGAGCGCGCCCTCCGCTGGCTCGTCATCGAGCCGCGGATGACCGGCCTGCTCCTGCTCGTGCCACCGCCGACGGCCGATCACCTGCGGATGGAGCTCGACGTCGGCGATCGCCCCTGCCACCGGCTCCGCTTCTGGGACCAGCGCGGTCTGGGGACGATCCGCCTGGTCGACGCGGCGGGGCTCGAACGTGCCTGCGGTGCGGCGAAACTCGGCGTTGACGGGCTGGCCGTCACCGCCGCCGACCTCGAGCGCGCCCTGGGCGGCTCGCGCCGCGCGATCAAGGTCGCCCTCCTCGACCAACGCGCGGTGGCGGGGATCGGCAACATCTACGCCGCCGAGATCCTCCACCGCGCGGGGATCGACCCGCGCACCCCCTGCCGCCGGCTCGTCGCCGACGACTGGGAGCGCGTCGCCGCCGCCGCCCGCGGGATCCTCGCCGCGGCCGTCGACCACGAGGGCTCGAGCATCGGCGACGAGCTCTACCGCACCGCCGACGACCGGAAGGGGAGCTACCAACGGCTCCACCGCGTGTACGGCCTGGCGGGAACCTCCTGCCGGCGGTGCCGCACGCCGATCGAGCGGATCGTCCAGGCCCAGCGATCGACCTTCTTCTGCCCTGTCTGCCAACCGCGGCGGCGTCGCGCTTCGCCGCGCCGCTCCGGCTGATACGATTGTGTTTTCGCCGCCGTCGCGGTCCCCCGAGGAGCTCCCCATGCAGCCGTCCCTCGCCCACCTCTCGCGCCGTCGCTTCCTCGCCTCCAGTGCCGCGCTGGCCGCCGCCGCGCCCCTGGCCGGTGCCGACGAGCCGACGCGGTCCGCCGAAACGCTCGCCCAGGCGCTCCACGCCACGCTCACGCCGGCGCAGCGCGAGGTGGTCTGCTTCCCCTGGGACTACGTCCACCCCAAGTTCGGCCTGTTGCGCACGCGGGTCGGCAACAACTGGAACGCCACCAAGCCGGAACTGGTCAGCGACTTCTTCACCGGCGAGCAGAAACGACTCGTGCGCGACATCTTCGAGCAGTTGATCCGGCCGGAATGGCAGGGGCGGATCGACAAGCAGCTCGAGGATGATGCCGGCGGCTTCGGCCACGCCCAGTCGATCGCGCTGATCGGAGAGCCGGGGTCGGGGAAGTTCCAGTTCCTGATGACCGGCCGGCACATGACGCTGCGCTGCGACGGCGACTCCGCCGAGCACGTCGCCTTCGGCGGGCCGATCTTCTACGGCCACGATCCCGGCGGCTTCAACGAGGAGGCGACCCACCCGGGCAACGTCTTCTGGCCGCAGGCACTGGCCGCCAACAAGGTGGCGGCGATGCTCGACGGCCGGCAGCGGGAGCTGGCCCTGGTCGCGAAGCAGCCGGCCGAGAGCGCCGTCGCCTTCAAGGGGAGCAAGCTCGAGCAGGGGATTGCCGTGACCGAGCTGTCGGCCGACCAGCGTGCCGAGCTGGAAAACGTGCTCGCCGTCCTCCTCGAGCCGTACCGCGCGGGCGACCAGGCGGAGGTGCGCCGCTGCCTGTCGGCCCAGGGGGGGCTCGACGCCTGCCGGCTCGCCTTCTACCGCGATGGCGACATCGGCGACGACGGCGTCTGGGACTGCTGGCGGCTCGAGGGCCCGGCCTTCGTCTGGCACTACCGCGGCGCGCCGCACGTCCACGTCTGGGTGAACATCGCCGATTCCCCCGACGTGCCGACCAACACCTGACGCGATGGCCGACTGCTGCATCATCGGCGGCGGCGTGATCGGCCTGTCGCTGGCCCGCGAACTGGCCGGCCGCGGCGCGGCCGTCGAGCTGGTGTGTCGTGATCCCGTCGAGCGGACCGCGTCGTGGGCCGCGGCCGGGATCTTCCCCCCGGTGGCCGATGGCCCCGCGGCGACCGCGCTCGAACGGTTCACCGCCTTCAGCGACCGGCTCCACTGGCAGTGGGCGGACGAGCTCCGCGCGGAGACCGGGATCGACAACGGGCTGCGCCGCTGCGGCGGCCTCCACGTCGCCGGCACGCGTGCAGGACGCGAGCGCCTCGCCGCCGCCCGCGCCCGCTGGCTCGCGGCCCGGGTGCGCTGCATCGACTGCGACGGCACGGCCGTCGCCGCCGCCGAACCGGCGCTCGGCGGGGCGGTGGCCCGCGGCACGGTGTCGGCCGGGGTGATCCTCCCCGACGAGGCGCAGATCCGGCCGTCGCGGCACCTCGACGCCCTCCTCGCGTCATGCCGGGCGCGGGGCGTGAGGATCACGACCGCCACCGTGCAGGGGCTCGAGCTCGACGGCCGGCGCGTCGACGGCGTGCGGACCGACGGCGGCACGGTCCGGGCCGAACGGTATTGCCTCGCCGCCGGGAGCTGGTCCGAGGGGCTGGCGGCGGCGCTCGGGCTGGCCCTGCCGACGCGGCCGATCCGCGGCCAGATCGTGCTGGTCAGGCTCCCCCGGCAACTGCTCTCGCGGATCGTGTCGTTCGGGCTCGACTACCTCGTCCCGCGCCCCGACGGACGGTTGCTCGTCGGGGCGACGATCGAGGACGTCGGCTTCGACGACCGGACGACGGCCGCGGGGGAGGCGGGGCTGATCGACGTCGCCCGGCGCCTGCTCGGCGACGTCGACGGGGCGGTCGTCGAGCGGTCGTGGTCGGGGCTGCGGCCCGGCAACCGTGACGGCCGTCCGACGCTGGGCCCGGTGCCGGGATGGGACAACGTCTGGGTGACGACAGGCCACTTCCGCGCCGGCATGCACCTCTCGACGGGCAGCGCCGTCGCCGTCGCCGACATGCTGGACGGCGCCGTGCCGGCGCCATGGCTCGACGCCTTCGCCCCGTGGCGCGATACGGAATGCGACGACGAATCGGTCGACGCCTACCTGGCGCGGGTCGAGGCCGCGGCGGTCAGCCCCCCCTGAGCCGACGGTCACGCGGCCGTCGTCGTCAGCCGCACGTGGATCGCCTCGACGTCGGCGGCGTCGATCGGCCGGGCCGGCTCGGCGGCGGCGACCACGGCGCACAGCTCGACGAGCCTGACGACGCCCGCGGGGATCCCGCCGGCGATCTCGTGGAGCACGCGGAGGCTGTCCGGTCCCCAGCGCACGGCCGGCCGGAGCTCGTGGGCGATCGTCGCGGTCTCGGCCGGCGTCAGCGGCTGGAGAACCGCCCGCACGCGGACGCGGGCGTCGAGTGCCGGGGCGCGGTGGAGGAGCGTGAGCAGACGGCCCTGGCCGCCGAGGACGAGGCCCGGGTGGCGCGCTTCCTCGGCCGACTCGACCAGGTCGCCGAGCGCTGCCGCGGTGGCGAGGTGGGCGTCGTCGACGAGGAGCGTCGCGAGGCCATCGGTGGCGAGCAGCCGCCGCGCCGTGTCGACCGACCGCGCGAGGCGCACCTCTCCGCCGCGCGTGCGGCCGAGAATTCCGTGGAGCAGCGTCGAGACGCCCGTCCCGGCCGGCCCGCAGAGGATCGCCACGCCCCCGGGGCGTTCGAGGGCGTAGAGCACCCGCGCGCAGGCCGCTTCCTGCCCTCCGGTCAGGCGCGGCGTCCACGTCGGGCTGCCGTTCATGCCGCCGCCTCCTCACCGGTGGAGCTTGCGGCGGGGAGCGTCGCCACGACGGCGATGCCCAGCGCCCGGAGCGCCGCGACGTGGGCGGGGCAGGGAAGGGGCGAGGCCGTCACGAGGATCACCCCCTCGCAGCCGCAGGCCAGGCTCACCAGCCGACGGTGGTTGACGGCACCGGGGGGAAACCAGTCGCCGCAGCGCACGACGACGATGCCCCCCGCGGCACCCGGCTCATCGGGCACCGCGCGGAGGACCGGGCCGTCACGCTGCCCCACCACACGGCCCCGGGCGGCAAGGGCGCGGACGATCCCGGCCACCACCACCGGACTGGCCACACCGCTGCCGGCACCCGCGACAGCCACGACCCGACAACCGGCCGCGAGCACCGCATCGGCCAACCGGTGCAGGGGCGCGACCGGCTCTGCTACCGCGGCGCTCATCCCCCCGGGCAGCGCCGCACGACCGGCGTCACCACGGCCGATGCGGGCGAGAAACGCGGCGTCGAGTCGATCCATGGCGGTGTGTCCGGGATGGCCGCGACGGGCCCGGCGCGACGACCGGTCCTTCCGACGGTGGCGCATCGACCGCCGCCCGGGGCCACCTTGAGCGCCAACGGGGCGGTGGACGGCTCGGGGTTTCTGTTTCGATCCGCCGTCCTATCATAGTGGTGCTTTCCGGGCCTTCGCGCCGCATTTCCTTCCCATCCCCCCCACTCGCCCCCATGCCCAACCCCACGCTGCCCGAGGTCCTCCGCGAACGAATCGTGATCCTCGACGGCGCCATGGGGACGATGGTCCACGCCCTTGGGCTCGACGAGCACGGCTTCCGCGGCGACCGGTTCCGCGACCACGGCCGCGACCTCAAGAACTGCATCGACGTCCTCAACCTCTCGCAGGGGGACTCGATCCGCGGGATCCACGCCGCCTACTTCGAAGCCGGCGCCGACATCGTCGAGACCAACACGTTCGGGGCGACGAGCGTGGCGCTGGCCGACTTCGGCCTCCAGTCGTACACCCGCGAGATCAATCTCGTCGCCGCCCGGCTGGCCCGCGAGGCGGCCGATGCCGCGACCGCGAAGACGCCGGGCAAGCCGCGGTTCGTCGCCGGCTCGATCGGGCCGACCAACAAGCAGCTGTCGATCGCCGGCAACGTCGCCGACCCCGGTCATCGCGACGTGACCTACGACGAGATGGTCGCGGCGTACCGCGAGCAGATCGAAGCCCTCATCGACGGCGGCGTCGACCTGCTCCTCGCCGAGACGGCGTTCGACACCCTCGTGCTCAAGGCCTGCCTGCACGCCATCGAACGGACGTTCGCCGATCTCGGCCGGAAGCTGCCGGTGATGGCGTCGTTCACGATCTTCGAGGGGGGGCGGACGCTGTCCGCGCAGACCGTCGAAGCCTGCTGGACGAGCATCTCGCACGTCGACCTGCTCAGCGCCGGGATCAATTGCGCCCTCGGGCCCGACAAGCTCCGCACCCACGTCGCCGACCTGTCGCGGATCACGCCGCGGCTGGTGAGCTGTTACCCCAACGCCGGTCTCCCCAACGCCCTCGGCGGGTTCGACGAGACGCCGGAGATGATGGCCGGGGTGCTCCGCGACTTCGCCGAGGCCGGCTGGCTGAACATCGTCGGCGGCTGCTGCGGCACGACCCCGGCCCACATCAAGGCGATCGCCGACGTGATGCGGAACTATCCGCCGCGGACTCCGGCGCCGCCCCCCCGGCGGAGCCGCTATTCGGGGCTGGAGATGCTCGAGCTGCGCCCGGAGAGCAGCTTCACCGTCGTCGGCGAGCGGACCAACGTCACCGGGTCGCGGGCCTTCGCCCGGCTGATCAAGGAGGAGCGCTACGAGGAGGCGCTCGGAGTCGCCCGCCAGCAGGTCGAGAACGGCGCCAACATCATCGACGTCAACGTCGACGAGGGGATGCTCGACGGCGTCAAGGTGATGACCAAGTTCCTCACGCTGCTGTCGAGCGAGCCGGAGATCTCGCGCGTCCCGATCATGGTCGATTCGTCGCGCTTCGAGGTCCTCGAGGCGGGGCTGAAGTGCATCCAGGGCAAGGGGATCGTCAACTCGATCAGCCTCAAGGAGGGGGAGGAGACGTTCCTCCACCACGCCCGTACGGTCCACGGCTACGGCGCGGCGGTGGTGGTGATGGCATTCGACGAGGAGGGTCAGGCGACCGACGTCGAACGGCGGTTGGCGATCTGCCGGCGGGCGTACCGGCTGCTGACGGAGCAGGCCGGCTTCGCCCCCGAGGACATCATCTTCGACCCCAACATCCTCACCGTCGCGACCGGAATCGAGGAGCACAACCGCTACGCGCTCAACTTCATCGAGGCGACGCGGCTCATCAAGGCCGAGATGCCGGCAGTCAAGGTGTCGGGGGGCGTGAGCAACATCTCGTTCTCGTTCCGCGGCAACGAGGTCGTCCGCGAGGCGATGCATTCCTGTTTCCTGTACCACGCGATCCGCGCCGGCATGGAGATGGGGATCGTCAACGCCGGCCAACTCGCCGTCTACGAGGAGATCGAGCCGGCCCTCAAGGAACGGATCGAGGACGTCCTCTTCGACCGCCGGCCCGACGCCACCGAACGGCTCGTCGAATTCGCCGAGAAGGTCAAGAAGCAGGATGGCGCCGGAGGCTCGCAGGCCGACGCCTGGCGCGGGCTTGACGTCGAGGCCCGGCTGACGCACGCGTTGGTCAAGGGGATCGCCGACCACGTCGAAGAGGACGTCGAGGCGGCCCGGTCGCGCTATGCCACGAGCCTGGAGATCATCGAAGGCCCGCTGATGCGCGGGATGCAGACCGTCGGCGACCTGTTCGGCGAGGGGAAGATGTTCCTCCCCCAGGTCGTGAAGAGCGCCCGGGTGATGAAGCGGGCGGTCAACCACCTCCTCCCCTACATGGAGGCGGAACGGGCGGCGTCCGGAGCGGCCGGCACGAAGCGCGGCAAGGTCCTGATCGCGACCGTCAAGGGCGACGTCCACGACATCGGCAAGAACATCGTCGGCGTCGTCCTCGGCTGCAACGGCTACGAGGTGGTCGACCTCGGCGTGATGGTGCCGTGCACGAAGATCATCGACGAGGCGGTTCGCCACCAGGCCGACATCGTCGGGCTCTCCGGGCTGATCACGCCGAGCCTCGACGAGATGGTCCAGGTGGCCCAGGAATTCGAGCACGCCAAGCTGTCGATGCCGCTGCTCATCGGCGGTGCGACGACGTCGGCACGGCACACGGCGGTGAAGATCGCGCCGAAGTACTCCGGTCCGGTCGTCCACGTCAACGACGCCTCGCGCGCCGCCGGCGTCGTCGAGAAGCTGCTCAACTCGGTCCACCGGGGAGAGTTCATCCAGACGGTCCGCGACGAACAGGCCCGGGACGTCGAGAACTTCAAGCGCCGGCAGGAGACGAAGCTGGTGCCCTACGCCGCCGCCTGCGCGAAGCGCTGGACGACCGACTGGGCCACCGCGCCGATCGCGGTGCCGGAATTCCTCGGCGTCCGCGTCCTCGACGACGTGCCCCTCACGGAGCTCGTGCCGTACATCGACTGGTCGCCGTTCTTCATGTCGTGGGAGCTGAAGGGGAAGTACCCGGCGATCTTTCACGACGCGGTGGTCGGCACCGAGGCGCGGAAACTGCACGGCGACGCCCTGGCGATGCTCGACCGGATCGTCGACGGCCGCACGCTCTCCGCCCGGGGCGTGTACGGCTTTTTCCCGGCCAACGCCGACGGCGACGACATCGTGCTCTACACCGACGACACGCGCTCGGCCGAGCACGGCCGCGTCCACACGCTCCGCCAGCAATGGGAGCGGAAGGGGCAGGACGTGTTCCACGCCCTGGCCGACTTCGTCGCCCCGGTGGGGAGCGGGCGTGCCGACTACGTCGGTGCCTTCGCCTGCACCACGGGCCACGGCTGCGACGAGCTGTGCCGTGAATACGACCGCCAGCACGACGACTATTCGTCGATCATGGTCAAGGCCCTCGCCGACCGGCTCGCCGAGGCGTTCGCCGAGTGGCTCCACGCCGAGGCCCGGCGGGCGTGGGGCTATGGCCGCGACGAGGGGCTGTCGACCGAGGACCTGATCGAGGAGCGCTACCGCGGGATCCGCCCGGCCCCCGGGTATCCCGCCTGCCCGGATCACACCGAGAAGCGGGCCCTGTTCGACTGGCTCGGCGCCGGCAGCGCCGCCGGCATGACCCTCACCGAGAACTACGCGATGCTGCCGGCCGCCAGCGTCAGCGGACTCTACTTCGCCCACCCCGAGAGCCGATATTTCGCAGTGGACCGGATCACGCGTGACCAGGTGGAGGCCTACGCCCTCCGCAAGGGAATGCCGGTGGCCGAGGTGGAGCGGTGGCTGGCGGCGAATCTCGGCTACGACGCGTGACCGAAAACGGGCCGGCGGCGGGCGCCGCCGGCCGTCCCGCGGGGCGACGGGGTCCGCGGCAGATCTTGTTCTCCGACGCCCCCGCGGCGCCGGGCGAGGCGGAGTCGATCGCCTCCCTCACCGACCGCTTCCTCCGCTACATCCGGCACGAGCGGAGCCTCGCCGACAACACCCAGGCCGCCTACCGCCGGGACCTGGCCACGTTCGCGGAGTGGCTCGGGGGCCGTCCGGCGACCACCGCCTCGGTGACCGTCCTCGGCGACTACGTCGCAACGCTGGCACGCCGGGGCCTGGCCCGCGCGAGCATCGCCCGGCAGGCGGCGACGCTGCGGGTGTTCTACGCCTTCCTCCAGCTCGAGGGGCTCGTGGTCGACAGCCCGGCGACGGCCCTCGCCGCCTCCCGGCGCGACGACACGATGCCGGCGACCCTGTCCCCGCGGCAGGTCGATCGGCTGCTGGCCGCCCCCGACACGCGTGCCGCCCATGGCCTCCGCGACCGGGCACTCCTCGAGCTCCTCTACGCGACCGGCTGCCGGGCATCGGAGGTGTCGGGGATGCGGCTGGCCGACGTCCACCTCGCCGAGCGCTACTGCACCTGCCGCGGGAAGGGAAACAAGCAGCGCGTCGTGCCCCTCGGCAAGCGGGCAATCGACGCCCTGACGGCCTGGTTCGAGGGGCCGCGGCGCGAATGGACCGCGGGGAACGCGGCGGACTGGGCGGTGGTGTCGTCGCGGGGCAACCGCCTGTCGCGGATGCGGATCTGGGAGCTCGTCCGCCACCACGCCGCCGCGGCGGGGATCCCCGCCGACATCGGGCCCCACACGCTGCGGCACTCGTTTGCCACCCACCTCGTGGCCGGCGGCGTCGACCTCCGCCACGTGCAGGAGATGCTCGGCCATTCGAGCATCGCCACGACGCAGCGTTACACGCACGTCGATTCGGGGCGGCTCCGCCGGGTCCACGGCCGCTTCCACCCGCGCGGCTGAGCCGCGTCCGGCACCACCGTCAGCCGCGCGGCGCGGCGCGTTTCGGCGGGGTGAACTTGATCTTCCGCACCAGCTCGACGATCCGGCCGTCCTCGACCGTGCCCGACACCGCGGTGATCGCCTGCACGACGTTGAAGTAGCGCAGACCGTAGTCGCAGTCGAACTCGACCTCGGTCCGCTCGGCGAGCGAGTTGGGGCCGCGGGCATCGCCCACCAACCCGACCACCTTGCGGCGCAGCTCGGCGAAGTCGGCGATCGGGGCGCCGTTCATCGTGATCCCGGCGAGCTGACCGTCGGGATTCGCGGCGAGGCGGACGCGGATCGGCGGCACCTGCTGGTCGTCGGGAACGGCCGCGGCCGCCGTCGCCAGGGGCATGCGGACGTCGAAATCCCCCTCCGGTGCGACCACCTTGAGGGTGCACATGAAAAACGACATCAGCTGGAACACGACGTCGATCATCGGCGTCATGTTGATCTCGACTTTGTCGCCGAGCGTGCTGGCGGCCCGCCGTCGCATCGTGCTACCCCTCGTCGTACTGGGCCCGGAGGGCGAAGCGTTCGAACCCCTTCTCCTGGCAGATGCGGATGACCTCCTGGACCTCGCCGGTCTTCGACCGGCCGTCGGCCCGGATGATCACCGTCGCCCCGGCGGGCTCGCGCCCGGCGTCGAGCATCACCGTCTTCTCGCGTTCCAGGTAGCCGCCGATGTCGCGGACGGCGATCAACTCGCCGGCGTAGATCACCGACCCGGCGCTGGTGAGCTGGAGCGTGAGCGGCTTCTCGACGACGCGATCCGACGGCTTGGCGAGTTGACTGAGCGGCAGCCGGATCCGCTCGTCCTGCTCGGCCTCGGAGAAGTTCATCACGAACATGAAGAACGTGATCAACTGGAACGTCATGTCGATCATCGGCGTCATGTCGATGTCGGTGGTCGGCGGCCCCGCCGCGCCAGGCCTACGCGCCATGGGTGCGATCCTCGCGTCCCGCTGCCGCAGCCGAACCGGCGCCCGAACCGGTGGCCCCGCGGGCCGTCTTCGTCCCCATGCTCTCGAACCGTTCCATCAACGCCAGCGCCTCCTCGTCGACCTCGCCGTTGAGCCGCTGGAGCCAGTTGCGGAACAGCGCGAAACAGGCGATCGCCGGGATCGCCAGCCACAGGCCGATGAGCGTCGTGATCAACGCCTGGGAGATGCCGATCGCCAGCTCCGCCGGCTTCGGGGCGGTGGCACTCTTGGCGATCACCATGAACGCCGACACCATCCCGTCGACCGTGCCGAGCAGGCCGAACATCGGCGCCAGCGCTCCGATCAGCGAGATGTAGCTCACCTTGTGGTCGAGCTTCATCGATTCCTCGGCCTCGACCTCCTGCATCGCCTCGACCGCGGCAGGGTAGCCCGCCTGGAGCTTCCCCATCCCGGCGGCGAGGACGCGGCCGAGGTAGGAATCATCGGCCTTCGCCAGCTCGTAGGCCTGCTGGTATTCCTTGTTGTCGAGGTGGGCCTTGAATCCGTCGCGCAGCGCCGGCGGGATGAGCACCTGCCGCCGGATCTGCAGGAAACACATCACCAACAGCGCGACCAGCAGGAACGACAGCACGAGGAACACGATCACGTACCGCAGCCCGAGCGCCTTGTAGTAGAAGACGAGCATGCTCTCGCCTTCCTCGGCTGGGGCCTCGTCGGCGGCGTCGTCCTGGGCGTACGCTGCCGCCGGGGCGACGACGAGCGCCGCTGGCAGGGCGACCATCGTCAGGCCTGGCGCGCCGCCCGACAGCCCCGCCGCGGCCCGCAGGATCATCGCGCCGTACAGCGCCACGATCGACGCCAGCCGTGCCCCGCCGGTCCGTCTTTCGCTCGTTCCGCTCGCCATGCCGCACTCCTCGGGGGATCGATTCGGACAGGATCGTATTCCAAGTGCGTCGCAGGGGGCAAAGCTCCCCGCCGACTCCGGTCCCTCAGGACGCTTTCGGGGTGGCGGCCTGCTTCGCCCAACGGCTGCCGGGATAACTCGCTTCCAGGGTGCCGCGGGCTTCACGCGCGCGCTCGGGATTTTGCCCCCGCTCCCACAGTTCCGCGAGGTTCCACAGCGCCTCGGCGTGGGCCTCCGGGGAGCCGTTGTAGACCAAATCGACGGTGAGAAACGCGATCAGGGCGTCCTGGTCGTTGGCGCCGGTGGCCCGGTAGGCGGAGCCCAGCGTGTTGTAGGCCACCGCCAGCGTCGCCCCCTCCTCGGGGTTGGATTGCGCGATCGCGCCACGGGCGACGGCGATCGCATCGTCGTTCCGCCCCAGTCCGATCAGGCACCGCGCCCGCCCCAGCGCGGCGGCGCGCTTCTGCTCGCTGCCGGCATCGTCTCCGGCATCGACCGCCAGCGCCGCGTCGAACTCGGTGAGCGCCTCGGCGAACTTCCGCTGCTCGAGCATCATCCGTGCCCGCGCCGCGGCCGCCCTGACCTTGAAGGCCGGCGGCCCCTTGGCGAGCAGCGCGTAGGCCGCGAGGGCGTTGTCGCCGCGCCCTGCGCGGGCGAGGAGGTCGCCGAGCAACTCCTGGGCCTCGTAGAAATGGTGGCCGGAGGCGTGCTTGCCGAGGAACTCGTTGACCAACCTGCCGGCGTCGCGCGGATCGGCGCCGGTGGCCAGGGCCACCCGCCCGGCGGCGACCGCCTTGACGTAGTCCATGTCGGCGAGGATCGGAGCCTCGACGCCATCGAGCTCGGCGGCCTCGACCTTGGCGATCTCCGCGAGGGCCTCGGCGGCGCGCCCCCGCGCCAGCATTCCCCGTGCCGACCGCAACGACGGCGGCTCGCCGGCGAACTGCACCTCCTTGAGCCGATCGATCGGCACGCGGCGAATCTCGCCGGCCCGATCCTCGAGCTGCACCTCGTCGGGGCTCAGACCGGTGATCTTGCCGGTCAAGGTGCCGTCGGTCGTCACGATCCGGTCGGTGGTCTGGGCGCCGGCCAGCGGGGCCAGCAGCGCCGCGACCACAAACCCGCGAACGGCCGCCAGCAGACCCTGGAAAAGGTGATCGGCAGCCGGATGCGGCCGACGGCGAGCCGGGAAACCCTCGGCGTTTCCCGCGGTCGCGCCAGGCACCAGCGGACCGGTGGACACTGGCCTCAGAGGGCTTTGTCGACGGACAACCAGCGTCGCACTCGGCGCCGTCGACCGTCGGCTGGGGGCGGGGGCACGGATCATCCTGCATTCTCCAGTTCGGCGAGGCCGGACGGGCTGGGCGCGCCACGCTCCTTCTGGATCTCGCGGAGGAGCTTGTCGAAACGGGCACGCGAGGCCTCGCCGCCGAGGCCGGGGTAGAGCTTGTAGGTGATGGCGACGTCGTTGAACGCCATCTCGAGCAGCTTGGCGCGCTGGGAGTCGCTGCGGCCCGCCTGGAGCAGCCGGGCGGCGGCGACACGGTAGCGCGCGTCGAAGAACCGGTCCCGGGCCTCGAGGGCGCGGGGATCCTCCGACGCGAAGGCCTGACGGGAGAGCTTCGACGCGATCCCGCCCCAGCCCCAGGCGACGCTCTTGCCGGCCGTCCGGCCGACGATCGATTCGCGGAGGAACGTCTCGGCACGGGCCTTGTCAGCCGCCTTCTCACCGGCGGCCTGGAGCAGTTCGGCGGCCTGGAGCTGGACGTCGAGGGCGTTTTGCCGCTTCGGATCGGAGAGCACCCAGTCGAGGTGCGTGAGCGCCTCGTCGAACCGCCCCAGCTCGCGGTAGGCGCCGGCGAGCCGGAGGCGGATCGACGGCTCGAACCGCGCGACCTCGTCTCCCCCGGTGGCGAGCACCCCCTCGAACGACTTCACCGCCTTGTCGAGAAAACCGGCGGCCCGCTCGCGCCCCACCCCCGAGGCACCGCCGCCGGCGCCGAGGCTGAGGTACGTGTTGCCGACCCACATCCGCGACGAGACCTTCGCGTCGCGGCGGGCGACGCCGTCGAGAAACTGCTCGAACCCGCCGACGAGGGCCTTGAGCTTCGCCTGGGCCTCGGGTGTCTGTGCGCCCTCGGCCGCCAACTCGGCCAATTGCCCCTCGAGATCGCGCCCCATCGCCAGGTACATCGCGGTCAGCTTCGCGGACGCCTCGGCACCGGTGCCGGCGAGTTTTTCGAGCCGGTCCATCGCCTGCTGGGCGCGGCCCAGCGCCGAGGGGTCGGTGGCCGACGACTGGATGAACGCCCGCAGCGCCACCGACAGGGCCCCTTCCGCGAGCGGCCCGGTGGCCAGCGCCGGATCGCCGGGCTCGGCGCTGACGACGGTCCAGGGGCCATGGCCGGGGTGGTCGAGGAGTTGCATCGCCCGCGGCAGGTCGCCGTCGTCGAGCGCCACCTGGGCCCGCGCCAGGGCACCGGCGACGGTCGCGGCATCGGGCCGGGCCCCCTCGGGCACGGCTGCCAGCCCGGCGTCGAGCGACCGCACGGCCGTGTCGCGCCAGGCGGCGACCGTCTCCTCGGGGAGACGCTCCGCGGCGGGCAGACGCCGCTGCTCCTGGACCTCGCGCCACAGGGCCGCGCCGCCGCGGAGTTGCAATTCACCGCGCCGTGGCGAGCCGTCGGGGATCCGGCCGATCAGTTCGACCAGCCGGGGGCCGTCGTGCGACTCGCCGGCGCTGGCCAGCGCGATGACGCCCGCTTCCGCCCCCTCGGCGTCGGTGGGCCAGGTCCGCATGATCCGCTCGGCGACGTCGGCGCAGCGGTCGCGTGCGGCCGACTTCCACGGCTGCGGGCCGCTCCGGGCAAGCTGCTGCCAACTGGCCATGGCGATCGTCGCCGCCTGCCGGCTCCCGCGGGCATTGGGGTAGTGGGTGACGAGAAAATCGCCCAGCGCCGCGGCGTCGTGGAGCCGACGCGCGTCGTAGAGGAGGAACGTCATCCAGTACCGCGCCTGGTTGAGCTGCTCGCGGTCGTCAGGCCCGGCACGCTCGATCACCCTGCGGACGCTCACCAGGGCCTTGTCACGGGCCGCGGTCACGGCAGCGGCCTCCTCGTCGCCGGGCTGACCGGCCGCGCGGGCCTGCTTGAGCGCCGCCTGTTTGGCCTGGAAATCGGCAAGCGACGCGCCGGCGGCCTCGAACGCCCCGGCGAACGACTCCGCTGCGTCGCCGTCGTCGGGAACGGAACTGCCGAGGCGCTCGAGCAGGGACCGCGCGTCGCGGGCGTAGTCGCGGTTGATCCGCGCCACCTCGAGCGCCAGCTTCCGCGCGTCGCGCAGCGCCGCCGTCCGTTTGCCCTTGTCGTCTTCGGCCGCGGCCCGCTGCTCGAGGAGCAGCGCTGCCCGGTACTTCATCGCCAGCCAATCGGCGTCGAGCCGATCGGCCGGCACCGCGGCCAGCGCGAGACGCTGCAGGCGGTCGTCGAAGGCGGCGTAGTTCTTGGTGTCGAGCCAGCACTCGAGCGCCGTCGCGATCCCCTTGGCGCGGAGGCCGGGGATGATCCCCGTATCCCCCTCCAGCCCGTTGATCGTCGCCAGCGTCGCCAGGGCACGGTCGACGAGTTTCTTCCGCTCGTCGGCGTTCGTCTCGGCGAGTCCCTTGGCGGCGTAGGTGCGCCCCTCGTAGTACCGCGCGAACAGGCCGGCGCCACGGCTCGGGTACTTGTCGGCCAGCTCACGGTAGCGGTTGCCGGCCGCGTCCATCGTCCCGCGCCACTCGTTGGTTCCCGGCGGCAGTGCCTTGGCCTTCTCGAACCAGGCAGCGGCGGCCAGCAGACGAGTGCTCAGGAGCTGCCCGCGGAGCATGTCCTGCCGCTCTTCGAGCTTCTCCTGGGCCTTCGTGTCGGCCGCCAGGCGCCGCGCGGGACGGCGCGGTTTCGCCTCCGCCTCGTCTTTGGGTCCGGCGACTTCCGCGAGCTGCCCGTCGACCTGCCGCAGCTCCTTGAGAACCGCCTCCTCGGCGCTGGTCACTGAGGTGATCTCGGCACCGGCCTCGCGCTTCGGCCCTTCGAGGACGCGGATCGCCTGGTCGAAGAACCCCAGTGCCTCCGCGGCGAGGGGCGCGGCGTTTTCCCCCGGCCGCTTCGCCTGCTCGAGCTTCGCCCGGCCGCGCTCGACCAACAGGTTGCCGAGCTGCTGGTAGGCCGTGATCGCCAGATCGCCGCTGGGCCCCGTCTGCAGGAATCGGTCGATCTCCCCCGCCGCGCGGTCGAGCAAAGCGGCCCGTTTCGCGGCGGTCGCCTCGCTGCGGCTGGCGGCGACCAGCGCCTCGGCACGCCGGTAGGGAACCTCGGCCTTGAGATCCGGGGCGGCCGTGGCATCGGCTTCGACGCGGTCGAGAACCCACAGGGAGACGTCGCTCATCTGCCGCTCGGCGAGGGCGTCGAGCAGCCGGCGGGTCGTGAGCGTCGCCGTCGAAGGCTCGTCGGCGTGGATGCCATCCAGACCGTTCAGGAGCAGCGTGGCGATCGCGAGCATCCAGGGCCGACCGCGCCAGCCACCACCGCGCCTCCCGGCCGTTGCCGATGGCCGGGAGGGCAACCACGTCCGTCGCGGCGTCGATGGGCCGCCAGAAAGTGAGGTCATGTCCACGCGACCGCGGATGAGCATTCCACCACCCCGGTCGACATTGTGGGGTCAGGCCGGTGGACCGTCAAACCGCGGGCACCGCGCGGGCGCGCCACCGGGAGCGGTGCCGCGACGCGGCGGGCGCGTGCTCCGCTTGGCGACCGCTCACTTCCGCGCCTGGGCGTTCCCCGCGCCGACGAGCCACCCCGGCAGGCGCCCTGCGGGAGGCAGGGTGACGACGCGGGCCGACTTGATCCCGGGGCACTCGGCCACTGCCGCCAGGGCTTCCGCAGACGGTGCGGAGTCGAGGTTGAGGACCCCGATCGCGTCGCCGCCCGGGGCGGCACGGCCGACCGTCATCTGGGCGATGTTGACCCCCAGCCCGCCGAAAATCGTGCCCACGCGGCCGATGATCCCAGGCACGTCCTGGTGGGTGAACACGAGGAGGATGCCGTCGAGGTAGGCCTCGAGGCGGTGCCCCTCCAGCTGCACCAGCCGCGGCATCGAGTGGCCGAACAGCGTGCCCGCCGCGCGGTGGACCCGGTTTCCCGACACGAGGTCGACGGCGACGACGGAACTGAACGCACCGGGGTCGCTGCGGCTCTGCTCGACAAGGTCGATGCCCCGCTCGCGGAGCAGCATCTCGGCGTTGACGATGTTGACGTCCTCGATCGCCGACTCGAGCAGCCCGGCGGCGAATGCGGAGGTCACCAAGCGCGTGTTGCGCCCCGCGATCTCGCCGCGGTAGGCGATCGAGCAGGAGCGCGGCGCCGGGGCGTCGATCTGCGACAGCAACAGCCCGAGCCGCCAGGCGAGGTCGACGAACCCCCGCACCCCCTCCAGCTGGGCCGCGTCGATGGCGGCGGCATTGACCGAGTGGCGGATCGTGCCGGAGGTGAGGTAATCGACCAGCAGGCCCACTCCCTCGACCGCCACCTGCGACTGCGCCTCCTCCGTGCTGGCGCCGAGGTGCGGAGTGACGAGCACGCCCGGCATGCCGAACAGCGGGCTGTCGGTGCACGGCTCCTTCTCGAAGACGTCGAGCGCCACGCCCCCGATGATCCCCTGGCGCAGCCCCTCGACGAGCGCCGCCTCGTCGTAGATGCCGCCGCGGGCACAGTTGACCAGGCGGACACCGCGCTTGAGCAGCGGCAGCGAATCCGTGCCCACGAGATGACGGGTCTCGTCGGTGAGCGGCGTGTGGACCGTGAGGTAGTCGACCATCGGGAGCATGCCGCGGACCGTGTCCACCAGCTCGATCCCCAGTTCCGCGGCCCGCTCGGGGGTGAGGAACGGATCGTAGCCGACGACCTTCATCTCGAAGGCCGCGGCGCGCCGTGCGACCGCCTGGCCGATCCGCCCAAGGCCGACGATCCCCAGCGTCTTGCCGGCCAGCTGGACCCCCATGAACCGGTTCCGATCCCAGGCATGGCCCCGGAGGCTGGCGTCGGCGGCGGCGACGTTGCGCGACAGTGCGAGGATCAGGGCGAACGTGTGCTCGGCGGTGCTGATCGTGTTGCCCGCCGGCGTGTTCATCACGACGATGCCCTGCCGCGTGGCCGCCTCCTTGTCGATGTTGTCGGTGCCGACTCCGGCGCGGACGATCGCGCGGAGCCGCTGATTGCCGGCCAACGCGTCGGCGGTGACTTTCACCCCGCTGCGGCAAATGGCGCCGTCGTGGGCGGCGAGGGCCTCCCGCAGCGCCGCCCCCGACAGCCCGGTGCGGACCTCGTAGGTGATCCCCGACGCGGCGGCGGCGTCGAGCAGGGCGAGGCCGTCGCGGCTGAGGGTGTCGAGCACGATGATGGAGGGCATGGCGGGAATCCGGGGCGTCGGCCGCAGCGGTCGGACCGGGAATGCGGCGCGGGTCAGGAGCGGCCTGCGGCCGCGGTGGCCTGGCGGGCCGACTGGAACTCGATCATGTAGTCGCGCAGCGCTTCGACCCCCGCCATGGGCATCGCGTTGTAGATGCTGGCGCGGATCCCGCCCACCGATCGGTGGCCCTTGAGATCGACCAGCCCACGGCGGGCGGCCCCGGCGACGAATTCCTTCTCGAGTTCCTCGCCGGGAAGCCGGAACGTGACGTTCATCGTCGAACGGCAGTCGGCACGGGCGTGGCCCGCATAGAAGCCGTCGGAGGCGTCGAGGACGTCGTAGAGCAGTTTGGCCTTGGCGGCATTGTGCCGAGCCATCCCGGGGAGCCCCCCCATCCGCTCGCGGACCCAGTTGCACACCAGGCCGAGCACGTAGATCGCGAACACCGGCGGCGTGTTGGCCCGCGATCCATTGGTGGCGTGCGTCCGGTAGTCGAGCATCGTCGGCAGCCCGTCGGGGCACCGCTCGAGGAGGTCCCGGCGGATCACCACGACGGTCACTCCGGCGATGCCGGCGTTCTTCTGGGCGCACGCGTAGAACAGACCGTAGCGGTCGATGGCCACGGGGCGCGAGAGGAAGTCACTCGACGCATCGCAGACGAGCGGAGCCGGTCCGAAATCGGGATCGGTCTGCCACTGCACCCCCTGGATGGTCTCGTTACTGGTCATGTAGACGTAGGCCGGTGCATCGGAGAGCCGCACGTCGGCCACGGCCGGGAGCCGATCGTAGCGCGTCGCCGCGCCGTCCCAGGCGACGTGCACGGCCCCTTCCTTGCGCGCCTCCTTGATCGCCGTCGCCCCCCACGTGCCCGTGAGGAGGAAATCGGCCGACCGGCCGGTGCCCCGCAGCAGGTTCATCGGGATCATCGAGAACTGCAGGCTCGCGCCCCCCTGCAGAAAGAGGATCTCATGATCGCTCCCCACGCCCAGCAGACCGCGCAGCTCGGCGACCGTCTCCTCGAGGATCCTGTCGAATGCCGGACTGCGGTGGCTGATCTCGAGGATCGAACTCCCCACGCCCGGCAGGGTCGGGAGCTCGGCCTGGATCCGTTCGATGACCTCGACGGGAAGGACGGCCGGACCGGGGGAGAAATTGAAGAGCCGGTCGGCGAACGTCGTCCGCTTCGCTTCGGTCACGGGCTGGCTCCGCAGGGGCGCACCGGGCTGGGATGGCGGGGGCCGGCTGGACGCTCCCACCGCGCCCGCCAGCGCGGACCATGCGGAATTGCGAGCTCCATCGGCCACCACCTGGAGGTCCGGCAGGATAAAAACCGCCGCCGTGGCGGTCAACGGGCCGGAGGCGTCCCGGTGAAGGGCAGCGGTCCTCCCGGTCCCCAGGCCTGCGGCGGAGGCGATGGCTGAGGTGGAGGAAACCCGCCTGCCGGAGGCAGTGCGGCGACGCGGGTCACCGGGGGTGCGGGCGACAGGGCCGCGACCCGCGCGGCGACCACCGGCTGGCCACCGTCGGCGGCCAGCGCGCGGGAGTAATTGGCCAGGGCGAGCGTCGTGTCGCCGGTGGCCTCCCGCAACTGCCCCAGCGCCACCAGGGCCCGGGGGTTGCCCGGGGCGATCGCCAGCGCGTCGACGAGGTGGGTCTCGGCTTCGCGCAGGTCACCGTGCTCCTGGCAGAGCCTGGCCAACTCGATCTGCGGATCGGGATCGGTGGGGCGACGCCGGGCCCACCCGTCGAGGAGGCCGACCGCCCGGTCGCTGCGACCGGTCTCGACGAGGAGGACGGCGAGACCGCGGTTGCAGGCGGGGTGGTCGGGGGCCCGCGACAGGCAGAGGTTGTAGTACTGCTCTGCCGTGCGCACGTCCTCTGGACGGCCGAAGACCTTGGCCTGTTGGTGGTAGGTCGCCCCGAGGTTGTAAAAGCAGTCGGGGCTACCGGGCTGCCGGTGGAGCGCTTGCTGGAAGTGGGTGACGGCGCCGAGGTAGTTGCCCTGCTGGTAGAGCCTCACCCCCTCGGCATTGTCGTTTCGGCCGAGTCCGCCACAGCCGGCGGCGCAGGCGAGGAAGACCATGCCGCCGAAGCGGGCCCACCGGCACACGGCGACCGACAGCATGGGCATCGCGAGCCGACCAGGGCGGGGTTGGTCCGGAAAGGAGACCGGGACGCGGACACTAGCGGCCCCCCACCCACGCCGACAACGTCAGTCGCGCCATCGTCATGTCAGGCGCGCCACGGTCGCCCCCGCCGGCCTCACTTCGCGGTGCGCTGGTAGCCGAGTCCCCGGAGCACCTCGAGGATCTCGCTGCAGGTGGGAAACATCCGTCCGCTCGTCCGCTTGTAGCGGTCGAGAGCCTGCATGAATTCCAACTCCTCAGGGCGGTAGTCGCGCTCACACGTCGTCGGATCGACGAGGCGGCGGCGGGTGCCACGGGGAGTCCGGGGGGCCTGGGAATGCGGGGCAGGGCGACGGGGGCGGATCGCGCTAGTGACCATTGTGGATGTCCTCCTGCTGATGGTTTCGCCCGCTCGTCCCTGCCGGTCGGGGCGACCTGGCGGGTGGGGCAAGAACCGAGGGAAGCATGCACGACGGAAACTGTTCCGGCGGGGCAAGCCGGGGGTTTTTTCCGGCTCGCAGAGACGGCACGACCGTCATGGTCGGTACGGCCTCACCGCCGCGGCGGCCCGGGCTTCAGCGATTGTTGAAGAACTTCTTCAACGCCTCGGCGGCCGCGTCACGCGAGTTCTCGGCCGCTTTCTTGGAATTGGCGGGAAGGCCGGCCGGCTTCCCCTTGCTGTCGCGGAGCGCGTCGATCCCCACCGTCGAGCCGACACGGGACGAATCGCCCCGGCTGCCGCCGGCGACGGTCGCACTACCCGAGCCGATCCCCGTCGACGCCGCGCCGGCCGACGTGCCGCCGCCCCCGGCAATTCCCGACACCATCGACCCGGTGCCGTCGGTGGACGGTTCCGCGGCGGACGCCACGTGATGGATGCTGCTGGCGTCGCTCTCGGCGGATGGCTCGGGCTTCAGCGACCGCGTCGTGTCGTACATGCCGGCCGGGGAGTCGTCGGCCATCAACCACCGCGACACGTCCTGATCCGACTCGGCCGCGACTGCCGGTTCGGTGCACGAGATCCGGACCTCGAGGGCACCGACCCGGAGCAGATCGCCCGAGGCGACCTTGACCTTGCCGCTGATCTTCTCGCCGTTGACGAACGTGCCGTTTCGGCTTCCCAGGTCCTCGACCCAGACATCGGCCGGGCCGACGTGAACGGCGCAGTGCCGCCGGCTGACATCCTCGCTCAGCGGTCGGACGTCGCACTCCTCCGCGCGCCCGATGAGCAGAGTGTTGCGTTTGATGAGAATGGCTCGGCCGGCGCTTTTTCCGTTGGCCACGATCAATTTCGTGATCATTCAAGCCCCCTGGCGCAGCGGTCCGCACGCAACCGACCCGTGCGGCGCTCCGATCGGCCACCACCCACTCTCACCTTCAAAAGCCAATCTTATCCCGGGTCTCGCCAATCGCACCAGTGACCCCTGCCGTCCACGGGCGGACGCGGCCGGTTGGGGCGGTCTTTTCCATGGCTCGCCCCCAGCCGCCCCTTGGTGTCATCGACGCTCCGTCCAGGCTGGATCGCGGAATCTCCCGGCCAATTCGGTGATCACCGGTCCGGCTTGGTCCCACGTGCATCCGGATTGCATTTCAAGCCGAAGCCCGGCCGCGGCCGCGATGCCGGCGAGCCAGGTGTCGAGGATGTCGTCCGAGGCGAGCGCGACACCCGCGGCCCGTGCCACGTCGGCGACTCCGGCATGCCGCGCCGGCGCCGCGACCGCCATGTTCGCCCCCCAGAGCAGCGAGCCGTGCTGGACAACCGCCGCCCGGAGGCGGCGCTGCGCGCTGCCGAGGATCTTCGCCGTCCCGGCGGGTGTCGGGACGACCACGTCGCCGGGGGAGCGGCGGTCGAAGCACAGGTAGGGCTCCTCGGCGCCGGATGCAGAGACCGGCGCGTCTCGGTGGAGCCGCGCGGCGATCGCACGACCGCGGAGCACCGCGACCAGCGCGCCGTGGACCTCGTCGTACAGCCGCTGGACCGACTCGCCCCACGGATGGCTCCGCGGCACCGCGATCGCGACGGTCAGATCGGTGCCGTGCACGATCGCACCGCCACCGCTCGGCCGGCGCACCAGCGCCAGGCCGCGGAGGGCGTCGGGCACTGCACGCCGCACCTGGAAGGCCCCGAGGGAGAGCGTCGGCTCGGACCACCGCGCCACCCTGATCACCGGCCCGCCGTGGCGCAGCGCCTCCGCAGCGAGCCATTCGTCGGCTCCCATGTTCACGGGGCCGGGCACCGGTGTGTCGGACCAGACGGGGAGCGACTCCGGCGCCGATCGCTCGCTCATCCCACGGACCTCCCCCGGGGCCATGACGCGCTGGCCACCGTGCGGCTCAATGGGGGTTCGCGGCGATGAGGGCGTCGTAGGCCGTCTGGTCGAGCAGCGCTTCATGGGCCCGGGCATCGTCGGGCCGGATGCGCACGATCCAGCCCTCGCCATAGGGATCGCTGCCGAGGGTGTCGAGCCGGTCGGGGAGCGTGGAATTCACGGCGACCACTTCACCCGACACCGGGGCATACAGGTCGCTGACCGCCTTCACGCTCTCGATCTCACCGAACGACTGACCCGCCTCGACGCGTGTGCCCACCTTCGGCAGTTGCATGAACACCAGATCGGTGAGGGCCTCGACGGCGTACTTCGAGATCCCCACCGTCGCCGTCCCGTCGGCCTCGGGGCGGATCCATTCATGCGACTTCGCGAAGCGCAGGGGGGCGGACATGGCGGCGACGACTCCCGGGAAGTGAGAGGGACGGTTCGGGACGGAGAGGATAGCGGCGCGGGGTGCGGGATCCCAAGCCTCGACCGCGCCGCGGCTCAGCCGGCGGCCGGGCGCGGCCGACGGTAGAAGGGGAGCGCCACCACCGTGCCCGGTTGGCCGCTGTCGCGGACGACGACGTCGACGGCCGTGCCGGGAGAGGCGTGGCGGGCGTCGACGAGGGCCATCGCGACCGCCCGGCCGAGCGACGGCACGTAGCTGCCGCTGGTCACCCGACCGCACGCCGCGCCTCCCGCGGTGACGAGGCTCCCCTCGCGCGCCGCCCGGCGCCCCTCGAAGACGATCCCGACACGGACCTGGGCGGGCGGGCGGCCAGCCGCGGCCCGGAACGTCTCGGAGCCGGGAAACCGTCGCCCCTCGAGATCGACGGCGAGGCCCAGACCGATGGCGAACGGGTCGCTGTCCTCGACGAGCTCGTGACCATACAGCGGCATGCCGGCCTCGAGCCGCAGCGTGTCGCGCGCCCCCAAGCCGCAGGGGACGAGCCCCGCCGCGGCGCCGGCGCCGAGCAGCGCTTCCCAGACGGGCTGGGCCGCCGTCGCGTCGACCACGACCTCGAAACCGTCCTCGCCGGTGTAGCCGGTGCGGCTGGCCGCGGCGGGGACACCGGCGAGCGTCGTCACGGTCGAGGTGTAGCCGCCGAGGGCCTCGAGCCGCGGCCGGTCGGCCGCGGGGGCGAGGGAGGCGACGATGCCGACCGCGGCCGGTCCCTGGACCGCGATCATCGCCGTCTCTGCCGTGCGCTCGACGAGGCGCACGCCCGCGACGGGGAGCCGCGACCGCAGCCACTCCACCACGCGCTGCCGGTTGCCGGCGTTGACGACCAGCCCCCAGGTGTCGGCGGCGGCGTCACCGGGCACGACCGGCCCGTGGACCACCAGCGCGTCGTCGAGGATCCGGGTGCCGGCGGCGTCCTCGGCGGCGACGAGCGTGTAGCGGACCCGACCCCGGGCCATCCCCGCCACGCGCCGGGTGAGCTGCTCCTCGAGCCATGCCGCCGCACCCGGCCCGGCGACCGTCAGCCGCCCCATGTGCGAGACGTCGAACATGCCCGCGGCGCGGCGGACGGCGAGGTGCTCGTCGACGATCGAGGCGTACTGGACCGGCATCGCCCACCCGGCGAAATCGACCATCCGGCCACCGTGCGTCTGATGCCAGTCGTGGAGCGGCGTGCGGAGCAATGCGGTGGTCACGTCTGGGCACCTCACGACGAAAGGCCCGCGATCCTGTTCCGGCGGGTGGCGGATTTTAGGACCTGGCCATCCGCGGCGCCAGGAGCCGCGCGATTCACCGCTCCCGGCGGCGCGGCGGGCGGCGCCCGCGCCCCGGGTGCGATCGCGATCGCCCCGCGGACTGCGGCCGGCGCCCCGGCGGCGGCCGGCGCCGGCCCCCCGCCGCGGCGCCGGCGTGGCGCCATTCCAGTTCGCGGCGGTCCAGATCGACGCGTGCCACGGCGACGCGGATCCGGTCGCCGAGGCGGAACGCATTCCCCGGGCGGCGGCCGGCGAGCGTGTGGGCGGCGCGGTCGAAGCGGTAGACGTCGTCGGGCAGGGCCGCGGCCGGGAGCAGCCCCTCGGCGGGCAACTCGAGCCCCTGGACGAACAGGCCGAACGGCTCGACGCCGGTCACGACGGCGTCGAGCTCGGTGCCGATCTTCCCGGCCATCGCGGCGAGGAGCTTGAGCTTGACCAGCTCGCGTTCCGCCGCCTCCGCGCGGCGTTCGAGTTGCGAGCACTCGTCGCCGAGCAGATCGAGGCCGTCGAACGGCGTCTTCCGTCCCCGGGCGAGGCGGTCGAGGGCGCGGTGCACCTGGAGATCGGGGTAGCGGCGGATCGGCGAGGTGAAGTGGCAGTAGCAGTCGCTGGCCAGCGCGTAATGCCCCTCGTCCTGCGGGCCGTAGACGGCGCGCGACAGGCTCCGCAGCACGGCGTAGTGGACCGCGTGCTCCTCCGGTCGGCCGCGCGTCAGGCCGAGGAGCCGCTGCAATTCGAACCGGCTCTCGAGCGTGTCGACCTCGAAGCCCAGCTCCGAGACGAACTCGGTGAGCTGCCGCAGCTTGCGCAGATCGGGAGCCCGGTGGACGCGGCGGAGGAAGCCGCACCGCGCCGCGTGGAGCCGCTCCGCGACCGCCTCGTTGGCGGCGAGCATGAACTCCTCGATGATCCGGTGGCTCTCGGTGTGGGCGACGACGTGCGCCCCGCGCACGCGGCCGTCGCGGTCGAGGTCGATCTTCACCTCGGGCATCACCAGCTCCAGGCTGCCCCGCGCCTCGCGGCGGCCGCGCAGGAGGCGCGCCAGGTCGCGCATCCGCCCGAGCAGGTCGCGGACCGCCGGTGCCATCTCCACCGCCCGCGTCGCCGGGTCGGCGAGGAACAGGTCGACCTCCTCGTAGGTGAAGCGCCGCCGGCTGCGGATCGCCGAGCGCTCGACGGAGGTGTGCACGGGGAGGCCGTCGGCCGTGAACTCGATCCAGCAGGTGCGCGTGAAGCGGACGCGGTCCGGCTGGAGGCTGGCGAGGTTGTTGCTCACCAGTTCGGGGAGCATCGGGATCACGCGGTCGGGGAGGTAGACGCTCGTGCCGCGTCTCCGCGCCTCCTGGTCGAGCGCCGAACCCTCGGGGACGAAATGGGCGACGTCGGCGATGTGGACGCCGAGCAGCCAGTGGCCGCGGTCGCCGCGCTCGAGCGAGATCGCGTCGTCGAAGTCGCGGGCATCGACCGGATCGATGGTCACCGTGACCGTGTCGGTGAGGTCGCGGCGGTCGGCGGGAACGGCGCCCTCCCAGGCCGCCGCGGCAGCGCGGGCGACGTCGAGGGCGGGCTCGGGAAACGGCCCCGGCAAGCCGAATTCGTGGATCACCGCGAGCGTGTCGACCCCCGGGGCGCCGGCCGCGCCGAGGACCTCGACCACCACCCCCTCCCCGTCGCGAAGCGCCGTCGGGAAGCGGACCATCTCGACGACGACCTTGTCGTCGACCCGCACCCCCTTCGCACCCGGATCGCCGACGGCGACCGGCCGCGCGAACGCCGTGCCGTCGATCCGCACCCAGCCGCCGCCGGCGGCCTCGAAGTAGCTGCCGACGAAGCGCGTCGTCCGCCGCCGGAGGACGGCGACGACCTCCCCCGACGGCCCCGGTCGGCCGGCCTCGCGGCTGCGCAGGATCCGCACCCGCACCGTGTCGCCGGTGGCGGCGTCGCGGCTGGCGTGGGCCGGCACGTGGACGTCGGGGGGAACGCCGCCGTCCACCGCCGTCTGGCGCACGAAGCCGTGGCCGGCGTGGGCGCGGCGAAACACCCCCTCGACCTCTTCGGGGCGACGCCCGGCGCCGGAGCGGTGCGGTTTCCCCGGCCGCGGCATGGTCGATCGAGCGGCTCGTCAGCCGCGCCCCTTGAAGAACTTCCGGCCGAGCTGCTGCTGGAACGGCGTCCACCCGCCGTCGAGCGCCGCCCCGCCCTCGAGGAGCTGGGTCACGCCGGCGACGCGGGCGTCGAGGGCGTCGAGCTGATGGAGGAGGATCGCCTCGAGGGTCATCGGCAACCGCGGGGCGCCGTATTCGTATTCGCCGTGATGGCTGACGACCATGTGCTTGAGGCGCGTCGCCGTCGCCGGGTCGAACTCGCGGCCGGTGCGCTCCTGCACCCCCTGGATCTTCTCCTCGAGGATCTCCACGCCGAGGACGACGTGGCCGACGAGTTGCCCGACGTCGGTGTACGAGCAGCCGCGCTCGCTCTCCAGCTCCACCGTCTTGCCGATGTCGTGGATGAACGCCCCGACGAGGAGCAGGTCGCGGTCGACGGCCGGGTAGAGCGGCGCCACCCGATCGACCAGCCGCAAAAGCGTGACCACGTGGAGGAGCAGGCCGCCGACGTGGGCATGGTGCTGCTTGACGCCCGCCGGGCTGCGCCGGAAGGTCGCCATCAGCTGGGAGTCGGCGCGGAACTCGGCGACCAGATCGGCCAGGTCCCCCGGGGGGACCGTCGCCAGCAGCGCCGCCAGCTCGCCGTCGAGCGCCTCGACGTCGCCGGGGCCGAGGACGGCGAACTCCCGCTCGTCGACGGTGCGCGGATCGACTCGGGCGATCGCGCTGATGATGATCTGGAGGTTGCCGGCGTAGAGCTGCGTCGCCCCTTCGACGCGGACGTAGTCGCCGTCTTCGAAGGCGTCGTTGTCGGTGGTCGAGGCGTTCCACAATCGTCCGGTGATCGAGCCGCTCCGGTCGGCCAGTTCCACCTGGAGGAACAACTGCCCGTTGCGGTTGGGCCGGAGCTGCTTGTGCGTGGCGAGAAACACCTGGTCGACGCTGCCCTGGGCGGGCAATTCGCTCACCAGCCGGCGCTTTACGGCAGGGCGTCGCCCACCGGGGCGTCCGTCCACGGGGCCGGTTGTCGCCTCGGCGTCGGCGGCCGACGGCCGTCCAGAACGCGCTGCCGTCGAATCCCCCTGGCCGGTCGCCATCCTGCCTCCACACCCGCAGCCGGCGGTGGGCCGGGAACGGCCACCGCTGGCGCGGCCGTGTCGGGTGCGGCCGCGATCTCGGTGATTCTACGCCGCTCGACGCACCGCGCCCAACCGCCCCGGCCGGCGCGGGAACGCCGCGCCGCTACAATCCCGCTCCCCCAACCGCCCCGCGCGGCGACCGCTGCAGGAGCGCACCGATGCCCGACCATGCGATCAGCCCGACCCGGCGCGACGACTATCCCGAGTGGTACCAGCAGGTCGTCCGCGCCGCCGACCTCGCCGAACAGTCGCCGGTGCGCGGCTGCATGGTGATCAAGCCGCACGGCTACGCGATCTGGGAGCGGATGCAGGGCGTGCTCGACCGGGCGTTCAAGGCCACCGGCCACCAAAACGCCTATTTCCCGCTGTTCATCCCGGTCAGCTACCTCGAGCAGGAGGCGAAGCACGTCGCCGGATTCGCCAAGGAATGCGCCGTCGTCACCCACCACCGCCTCGAGTTGTCTGCCGACGGCCGGCTCGTACCGGCCGGCAAGCTCGAAGAGCCGCTCGTCGTCCGCCCGACCAGCGAGACGATCATCGGGGCGATGTACGCCAAGTGGATCCAGTCGTGGCGCGACCTTCCCGTGCTCATCAATCAATGGGCCAACGTCGTCCGGTGGGAGATGCGCCCGCGCGTCTTCCTCCGCACCGCCGAGTTCCTCTGGCAGGAGGGGCACACGGCCCACGCCACCGCCGCCGAGGCGGTCGAGGAGACGTTGCGGATCCTCGGCATCTACGCCGCGTTCGCCCGTGAGCACCTCGCGATGCCGGTCCTCGAGGGACCGAAGCCGGCCGCCGAGCGCTTTCCCGGGGCGGTCGAGACCTATTCGATCGAGGCGATGATGCAGGACGGCCGCGCGCTGCAGGCGGGGACATCGCACTTCCTCGGGCAGAACTTCGCCCGCGCCCAGGAGATCAAGTTCGCCGACACGACCGGCGCCGAGGCCTACTGCTGGACGACGTCGTGGGGCGTGTCGACGCGGCTCATCGGCGCCCTGGTGATGACCCACTCCGACGACGACGGGCTCGTGTTGCCGCCGCGGATCGCACCGACGCAGATCGTCCTCCTGCCGATCCACCGCACCGACGAGGAGCGGGCCCGGGTCCTCGAGGCATGCCGGGGCCTCGAGGCGACGCTCGGCGCCGTCCGCTACGGCGACGAGCCGATCCGCGTCCGCACCGACGCCCGCGACATGCGCGGCGGCGACAAGGTGTGGCAGCACATCAAGCAGGGGGTGCCGGTGCGCGTCGAGATCGGCCCGCGCGACCTCGCCGCCGGCGCCGTGAGTGTGTCGCGCCGCGACCGGGGGCCGCGTGAGCGGGTGGCGCTGCCGTTGGAATCGTTCCCGGCGGCGGCCCCGGCGCTGCTCGAGGAGATCCAGCGCGGCCTGTACGACCGGGCGCTGGCGTTTCGCGAGGCGCGGACGGTGCGCGTCGCCGACCGGGCCGAGCTCGTCGCGCGGTTTGCCGACGAAGGGGCGACGGGAGAGGGGCAGGGGGGGTTCGTGATCACCCATGTCGCCGACACCCCGGAGGTCGCGGCGGTGTGCGATCCCCTCAAGGTCACCGTCCGCTGCATCCCGATGGACGGCCCCGACGATCCGGGGCGCTGCATCATCACCGGCCAGCCGGTGCAGCGGCCGAGCGTCCTCGCCCGCGCCTACTGACCGGGGGCGCGACCGGAGGGACCGGTTGGCGGGCGGACCGCAACTGGTTGCTACACTAAAAGCGTGCGGGTTTCGGCCAGATCGAGGGCTCGAGACCGCGCCGGTCGTGCCTTCCGGGCCGGGCACGACGCCGCTCCGTCGGACCGCCGATGAGGGAGCGACCCCGGCCCACACGGGTAGCTGCAATGGCACTGCGGAAACCGTCCTCGTTGGCCGTCGCCCTGGCGGCCGTAGTCTGCGGCATCGGCTTCGGCACCGGTACCGCCGCGCTCGTCTCCCGGCTCCAGCCCTGGCGCGTCGGAGAGTTCGACCCGCTCGGCGAAGGTGTCCGCGTCGCGGAGACCAGCGCGCGCGTTTCCGTCGACGTGACGACGCACGCCTTCGGTACGATCGCCCTGGGCAACGAAGGGGAGCACGCGTTCGTCATCCGCAACGTCGGCCAGGCCCCGCTCGTCCTCAGCAAAGGGGCCTCGTCCTGCTCCTGCACGGTGATGGATTTCGACTCCCGTCAGGGGGGCAACGACGAGGCCGAGAAGTCGATTGCACCGGGGGGATCGGAGAAGGTCCGTCTGAAGTGGCGCGGCAAGGCCGACGGTCCGTTCCGTCAGCAGGCGACCGTGCTGACCAACGACCCCGGCCGCCCCGAGGTGGTGTTCGTGGTCGAAGGGGCGGTGGTCCCGTCGTGGCGGGCCGTGCCCTCGACGCTCGTGATCTCGCGGGCGACGTCGGGGAGCGGCGAGCGGGCGACCGCCGATCTGTTCACGTTCGGCGACACGGCGCCCGAGGTCGTCTCCACGGCGCTCCTCAATTCGGCGACCGAGCGGTTCTTCAAGGTCGGCGTCGAGCCGCTGCCTGCCGAGACGATCGCCGCCGAGAAGGGTGCCACCGGCGGGGTGCGGCTGGTGGTCGACGTCCTTCCCGAGACCGAGATCGGCTTGGTCAAACAGACCGCGCGCGTCGTGCTCCGCACAGCGGAGGAACTGGCCGTCGAGGTTCCGATCGAGGTCTCCGTATCGGGGGCGCTGAGCCTCGCCGGGGCGGGGTGGGACCCGGATCGCCAGGCGCTCGCCCTGGGAACGGTCTCCGGCAAGACGGGTGGACGCTGGGCCCTGTTCATGGCCGCGAAGGGGCCGCACCGTCAGGCCGTCCGCCCCGTCGTCCGCGAGGTCGTGCCGGCCTCGTTGGCGGTGACGATCGGGGAAGCGGTGCCGATCGGCAACGGCAACGTGATGCGGATCCCGATCACCATCGAACTGCCCGCCGGCAGCGCACCGGCGGTCAACAACTGCACCAAGCAGGCCCCCGGGGGAAGAATCGTCCTCGAAACGGGGCATCCGGAGTCCCCGACGATGTCGATCAAGGTGTGTGTGGCGATCACCCCCTGACCGCCGCACGGTGGCCGGGGAGGATCCCGGCCCGGCAGGTCGTTCACGGAGGTTTCGTGGCATGAAGCGCTCGATCGCCCTGCTGCTGGTGCTGACGGCCCTGGCGCTCGTCGTGGCGAGCGGACCTGGCCGGCGGCCGGCGGCCGCGCAGGTGCCGGCCACCCCCGACGGAGCCGGCGGGATCCCCGATCGCGGTCCCGGGGTGGCCGCCGAAGTCGCCGTCGACTTCGCCCGGCGGAACGGGCGGGTGTTCGACGGCTGGTCGAAGCCCGGTGCGGTGCTCGTCCTCACCGGTGAACTCGACGGCTACATCGAACCCTGCGGCTGCACCGGCAAGGAGAACCAGAAGGGGGGTCTGAGCCGTCGCCACAACTTCCTCCGCGCCCTGGCCGCGGCCGGCTGGCCCGCGGTGGCGATCGATCTGGGGGGGCAGGTGAAGCGGTTCGGGCGACAGACCGTGATCAAGTTCCAGTCGATCGCCGAGGGACTCAAGGCGATGGACTACCGCGGCGTCGGACTCGGGCCCGCCGACCTGCGCTTGCCGACGGAGGGACTCGTCGCGGCCGTCGCCGCCGTCGGCACCGCACCGACGCCGTTCGTCTCCGCCAACGTCGGCCTCTACGGCCTCGACGCCAAGATCACACCGCGGACCACGGTCGTCGAGGTCGGCGGCCTGCGGATCGGGATCACCGCGGTGCTCGGCGACCGCCAGGCCACCGCCGTCCGCAACGAGACGATCGAGATCGCCACGGCGACGGAGGGCCTGAAGGCCGCCGCGGCGGAACTCGCCGCTGCCGGCTGCGACCACCAGGTGCTCCTGGCGTGGACGGTCGCCGAGGAAGCGGCGAAATACGCGGCGCTGTTTCCGCAGTTCGACCTCGTCGTGGCCGCCGGCGGTGCCGACGAGCCGCCGCTCGAGGCCCCGGCTCTGCCGGCCGCGGCCGGACGGGCACCGGCGCGGATGGTGGAACTCGGTCACAAGGGGATGTACGCCGTCGCCGTCGGCTTGTTTCCCGGCGCGCCGGTGGCGCTGCGCACGCAGCGTGTCCCGCTCGACGCCCGCTGGGGCGAGTCGGAGGAGATGATCCGGCTCCTCGGCGACTACCAGGCGCAGCTCGAGCGGCTCGGCCTCGATGGCCTCGGGATGGCACCGGTCCGCCATCCCAGCGGCCGACGGTTCGCCGGCAGCGCCGCTTGCGCCGACTGCCACCAGGAGGCCTTCGACGTCTGGAAGGAGTCGGGCCACGCCAAGGGGCTGACGACCCTGGAGATCCAGTCGCCGCGGCGCGACGGCGACCCCGAATGCCTGTCGTGCCATGTCGTCGGCTGGGTGCCGCAGAAGTTCGAACCCTACGAAGGGGGCTTCGCGGGCATGGCCGTCACCCCGCAACTCGCCCACCAGGGCTGCGAGAACTGCCACGGCCCGGCCGCCGATCACGCCGCCGTGGAGCGGGGCGACCTCGAGGTCGCCGACGAGGAACGAACCCGGCTCCGGGCGTCACTCGCCCTGTCGTTGGCGACCCCCGAAGGCAAGGAACGTGCGGTCAACAATTGCCTCGAGTGCCACGACATCGACAACAGCCCGAAGTTCGACTTCGACACCTACTGGCCACAGGTCGAACACTGACCGGCCGGCGGCTTCGACGGCTCAGCCCAACTGGGCGAGGGCTTCGTCGGGGATGCTGAAATTGGCGGCGACGCTCTGCACGTCGTCGTGGTCGTCGAGCCGCTCGAGCAGGGCGAGCACCTTGCGGGCGACGTCGACGTCGTCGACCGAGACGGTCGTCGTCGGCAGCCGGACGATGCCCCCCGGCTCGGGTTCGAGGCCGGCGGCGCGGAGGGCGTCGAGCACGCCGGTGATCGCCGCCGGTTCGCAGGTGATCTCCCACCGATCGCCGGCGAGCTTGACGTCGTCGGCGCCGGCGTCGAGGGTCAACTCGACGAGCCGCTCCTCGGTCACTGCCCCCTGCGCCACGCGGACGACCCCCTTCCGCTGAAACAGGTAGGCCACGCAGCCGGTGGCTCCGAGCTTGCCGTCGCACATCTCGAAGATCTTGCGGATCTCGGGGGCGGTCCGGTTCTTGTTGTCGGTGAGGATCTCGCACAGCACCGCCACGCCGCCGGCGGCATACCCCTCGTAGATCGACTCCTCAAGGTTGCCTCCCTTGAGCTCACCGGTGCCGGTGCGGATCGCCCGCTGGATGTTGTCCTTGGGCATGCTGACCGCCTTGGCGGCGTCGATCGCATACCGCAACCGGAGATTGGCATCGGGATCGGCACCGCCGTGCTTGGCGGCGACGATGATCGCCTTGGCGAGCTTGCTCCACAGCTTGCCGCGCTTCGCGTCGATCAGCGACTTCTTGCGGGCGATGTTCGCCCAATGAGAATGACCGGCCATGCATCACCTCGCGATCAACGCGGTTTCCGCCTCGTCAGCTGCGCCGCGGCCGTGCCGGCTCCCTTGCCGTCGGCCTTGCGCGGTGTCCCTTTCGCGCTGCCGGCCCGCGTGCCCCCCTTGTCGGTTCGCCCGGCAGGGCGCGGCGGCTTCGCCGGCGGTTTGGGGGCGGCACCGCCACGCTCCTTCGCGGTGCCGGCGGGGGATTCCGCGGCGGGCTTCTTCGCGCCGCGGTCGGCCGCCGGCCGCGCCGGCCGGACGACGCCTGCGGCCGGCTCCGCGGCCCCCTTGGCGGCGCGCGCGCCTCCCTTGCCGGTAGCTGGCGGCTTGGTGGAGGCGGCCTTTGCCGTGGCCACCGGCTTGGCCGGCTCGACGACCTCCGGCTCGGCGGCTGCGGGCGGGGCAGGGGGCAGGTCGGCCGGCGGCGGACGGCCGACGTTGGGTTTGACGACGAACGGCTTCGGCCCCGGTTTGCTGCCTGCCACCGGCTTGCCATCGGCGGTGCGCTTCGGTCCCGATCCGGGGGGCGGCAGCGGTGTCTTGCCAGCCGGGCGTGCGGCGGCCTGCGGACCGGCGGGCCGGTGCTCATCGGCCATGCCGCGTGTGCCATCCCCCTTCGCGCCATCCGCGTCGGCTGCAGCCGGGACGGCCGGGAGGGGCATCGGCTCGCCGCGCTTCGGAAACCGTTCCTTGAGGTCGGGCGCGACCGACTGCAGGATCCGTCGCACCGTCGCACCGTGGAGATTGCCGAGGACTTCGACGCCGAATTGGTGGAGCAACGAGGAGAACTCGGGGCCGTTCTTCTTGGCGACGAGCCTCTCGAGACCAGCTGCCCGGCCGGCGACGTACTCGTCGCGCGTGACGATCCCGGCGAGGTACAGGGCCTGCAACCCACCGAGATCGACCGGCACGAAGTGGCCGCCGAGCGCCGTCGAGGCCACATGGGCGACGACGAACGGCGGAATCCCCTGGAGGCTCTCGAGGGTCTTCACGCCGTGGGCGAGCGAGTGCTTCCGTGCCGACTCGAGCGAGAAACTGTAGCTCGACTCGAACACGCTCTGCAGCACACGGCGGAGGGCGAGGGCGGCGCGGGGCGGGTCAGGAAGGCCGTGGAGCACCTCCGCCAGTTCCGCCACGGTCGTGACGCGAACCTCGTTGAGGTCGAAAAACGCCTCCCCGAGACGGGCAAACGCCTTCTGGGCCAGTTCGTACGGGGCGTTCTCGAGACAGCAGGCGAACAGCACCTGTTCGAGAAGTGGCCGCGCCGTGTCGGTCGGGACGAGCCGGTATTGCGTCCGCAGTGCCTTGTGGAGTCGGGCGACCGCCTGCTGGCGACTGGATGCGCTCATGGCTGCTCCTGCTGCATGGCCGGCGGAAGCGGTGTCGATCCGCCGCCGTGGTCCTCCGGATCTGACGCGTCGTTGCCGGGCTCCGCGTCGGCGTCGCGGCCGGCGGGAGGAAGGACCTCGGCGAGAATCCGCGCCATCTCGATCGACTTCTTCACCCCGCCGTCGATTTCGAACCGCAGCCGGGGGGTGTACCGCGTCTCGATCCGGCTGGCGATCAACGACTGGAGGAAACCGGCCGAGCTCGCCAGCCCGCGCAGCGCCAGCGCCTCCTGCGCCGGGCTCCCCATCACCGACACGCGGACGGTCGCCGAGCGCATGTCGGGCGCCATCTCGACGCCGGTCACGGTGACGTCGCGAACGCGTGGATCACGGACCTGCGTGAGGATGGCAATGCTGACCACCTCCCGGACCGCCTCTGCCGCCTTGAGAAGCCGCCGCGTGCTCACGACAACGTCCGCGCGACTTCCTCGATCCGGTAGCACTCGAGGAAATCACCCTCCTTGACGTCATTGAAGCCCTGCAGCTTGATGCCGCACTCGAGGCCGTCCCGGACCTCGCGGGCGTCGTCCTTCTCCCGCTTCAGCGACTCGATGCCATAGTCGCCGATCACGCGACCGTCGCGGATGATCCGCAGCCGGCCATTGCGTGAGATCACGCCGCCGATCACCCGGCAGCCCGCGATCACCCCGATCCGACTGATCGAGAAGGTGCGCTGCACGACCGCGCGGCCGAGCTCCGTCTCGCGCTTCTCGGGGGCGAGCATCCCCTCCAGCGCGCTCTTCAGATCGTCGGTCATCTGGTAGATGATCTCGTAGCGGCGAATCTGCACGCCACGCTCCTCGGCCAACGACCGGGCGCGCTCGTCGGGGACGACGTTGAACGCGATGATCACCGCGTCGGAGGCATCGGCCAGCTGCACGTCCGCCTCGCTGACACCACCGACGGTGGCTTGGAGGATGCGGATCTTGACCTCCGGGTGGTCGAGCTTCTGCAGCTCCTTGAGGATCGCCTCGATCGAGCCGCGGACGTCGGCGCGGAGGATCAGGTTGAGCGTCGGCGTCTTCTGGGAACCGAGCTTTTCGAGGAGGTTTTCCAGGGTCACGTGCACCGGCGCACTGACGAGCGTCGACTGCCGGCGGATCGCGGCCCGCTTGAGCGCGACCTCGCGGGCCCGGGCGATCGACTCCACGACCTGAAACCGCTCACCGGCCCCCGGGGCGACGTCGAAACCGCTCATCAGGATCGGCTCGGCGGGGCCGACCGTCTGCTGGCGGCGCTTGCCGAGCGTCGGTTGCAGGGCCTTGACGGTGCCGCTGGCCTCGCCGCAGACGACGGCGTCGCCGACCCGCAACGTCCCCTTCTGGACGAGCAGGCAGGCCATCACTCCCTTGCCCTCGTGGATCGAGGCGTCGAGGCAGACGCCCGCCGCGAGGCGATCGGGGTTGGCACGCAGGTCGTGAAGTTCGGCGATCGTCAGCAGCGTGTCGAGGAGGTCGTCCACCCCCTCGCCGTTGAGGGCGCTGGTCTTGACCACTTCCGTCTCGCCCCCCCACTCCGTCGGCAGGAGGTCGGCCGTCGCGAGCTGCTGGTAGATCCGCTGCACGTCGGTCCCGGGAAGATCGATCTTGTTGATGCACACGACGATCGGGACGTTGGCCGCCTTGGCGTGGCTGATCGCCTCCTCGGTCTGCGGCATGACGCCGTCGTCGGCGGCGACGACGAGGACCGCGCAGTCGGTGACGTTGGCCCCGCGGGCCCGCATCTGCGTGAAGGCCTCGTGACCGGGGGTGTCGACGAACGTGATCGCCCGCCCGGAATGCTTGACCCCGTAGGCACGGATGTGCTGGGTGATCCCCCCGCTCTCGCGCTTGGCGACGTCGATGCCGAGGATCCGATCGAGGAGCGACGTCTTGCCGTGGTCGACGTGGCCGAGGAAGGTCACGATCGGGGCCCGCGGCATCCGCAGCACCGGGTCTTCGTCGACGGCATCGAAACCGGCGAGCAACTCCTGCTCGAGATCCTCCGCGGTCTTGAGGTCGAGGGAGACCCCGAGTTCGACCGCCAGCAATTCGACGGTATCCCTGTCGAGCATCGTGCTCATGCTCGGGATCGCCGTCGGTGCGAGGGAGAGGAGCTTCTTGAGGACTTCGCTGGCCGGCAGGCCGATCGCCTCGGAGAGGCCACGCACCGTGCACGGCACCTGGATCGAGGCGTTGGTCTTCCGTGGGGCGGCGGTCGACACGGCTGCCCCGCGCCGCGCTCGCGAGGAACGGCGCCGCCGGCCTCCGCCGTCGTCGTCGTCGCGCGAATCGGTGACCCGCTTGCGGTTGAGTTGCCGTGCTTCGCGCCCGCCGAGCAGGTCGTCCGACTTGCCGCCGACACCGCCGGCCTTGGAAGGCGTCCGCCGGGGGCGGACACCCGACTCCAGCGGCGGGGGCACGGGCATCGGCCCGGCTCCCCCACGGGCTCCGCCACGCGGCGCGACGCCGCCGGTGGTCCGCTGCCGCGCGATCTCGGCCTGCCGCTGCTCATGCTTGCGCATGTGATCGGCGAGCGGCTTCGCACCGCCGGCCTTCGCACTGCGGATCGCGTCGAGGGGTAGCTTCACATCCGGCTTCTGTGCGGCCGGCTCCTGGGGAGCGCGCGGCACGATCGTGGTCTTGCCGGCCGCCGGCACCGGCGCCAGCTTGAACGCGGGCCGCGGCACCGGCTTGGCTTCACCGGTGCGGCTGCCGATCGTGCGCGGGCGCGGTTCGGGACGCGGCGGCGGCTCACCGGGCCGCCCACGGGCCGCGACACCACCAGGGGCGATGTAGTCTTCTTTCCGCAACGGCCCGCTCGTCCGCGGGGCAGGAGCGGGTTCCGGAGGAGCGGCCGTCGGGGGTTGGGGAGCCTCGGGCGGAGCATCTCCCGGGCCGGCTGGACGTGCCGTCCCTGACTGACCGGCGCCCCCCGTGGACGGTCGCACCGCGCCACCGAGCGGGGCGCGCTCCGCGACGACGCCGGGGCGCGTGGGCACTGGCGCCGGCCGCGGCACCGCCGCGCCTCCCGCCGGCTCGACGGGCGCTGCCGCGGTGCCTGCACCCCCCTCGGCACCGTCCGGTGCTTCGGCGTCGGCTCGGCTCGGGGCCGGGGGCTTCGCTGCCGCGGGGCGCAGCGGCGGAGCCGGCCGCACCGGCGCCGCAATCGACGGCCGGACAGGAGCCCCGATCGACGGCCGCGCGGATCCCGCGGCGGGCCGCTCGGGAGGCCGCGAACGGGCGGCCATGAATTCCTTGAGCTTGACGACTTCCTCGTCGGTCAGACTCGCGAGCGCGGATCCTTTGTCATGGATCCCGGCGCGCGTGCACATCTCGACCAGCTCTTTGCTGTCGAGCTTCAACTGGTTGGCCAGCGTGTAAATCCGAACCGCCACGCGCACCCCTCATGGCAACGATCGAAACGATCCGCACCGGAACGACACCATCGTCTCACCGATCCACTCGTGTATCACTGGCCGCGATCCGCACCGGGCACGACCGGCGAATCGGCCACGCCGTCAGCGAGGCCACCCCCTCCGTCGCCAGACGCCGCCGCAGGCTCGGCATCGCCGCCGCCCCCGTCGGCCGCCGCCGAGTCGGCGTCGACCGTCGCCGCGGCATCGGCACCCTGGCTCTCCGTGGCGGCCCGGTCGACCCGCTCCTGCTCCCGCTGCTTCCGGCGTTCGTCGGCGGCGGCCATCTCGGCGACGGCGGCACGGCGTTCGGCCTCGGCGACGATCGCGTCCACCGACTCCTCCGCCAGGCCACCCATCTCCATCAGGTCAGCCGGCTCGATCACCGACAGGTCGTCGTACGACAGGAAGCCCTCGCCGACGAGCTTCTCGGCCACCGACTCCTCCATCCCCTCGATCGACGAGAAGCCGCTCACGGCCCGCTCGATCTGCTGGTCGAGCTCCTCGCGGGTCATGATTTCGATGTCCCAGCCGCACAGTTTGCTCGCGAGGCGGACGTTCTGCCCGCGGCGGCCGATCGCCAGGGACAGTTGGTCTTCCTGGACCAGGACGATCCCCCGGCCGAGCATCTGGCAGAGGATCACCTCGTCGACCTCGGCCGGCTGCAGCGCGTTGGGCACGAGGACCTGGAGGTCGTCGCTCCAGCGGACGATGTCGATCCGTTCGCCGCCGAGCTCCTCGACGATGTTCTTGATCCGGTTGCCGCGAACCCCGACGCAGGCACCGACGCAGTCGACGCGGTTGTCGGAGCTGATCACGGCTACCTTGCTGCGGTAGCCGGGCTCGCGTGCGATCGCCCGGATCTCGATGACGCCGTCGGCGATCTCGGGGATTTCCTGTTCGAACAGCCGGAGAACGAGTTGGGGACGGATCCGCGAGAGGATGATCTTCACCCGACTGCCGACCTTCCGAACCTCGAAGATCGTCCCCCGGATCCGCTCGTTGGGATGGAACGACTCCCCGGGGATCTGCTCGCTGCGCGGGAGGATCGCCTCGGTGTTGCCGAGCTGGACGGTCGCCGTCGCCCCCTCGAACCGGGTGACGACGCCCGACACCATCTGCCCGACCTGCTCCTCGAACTCGTCGTGCAGGGCGTCGCGCTCGGCCTCGCGGATCTTCTGGATGATCACCTGCTTCGCCGTCTGGGCACCGATCCGACCCGACAATTCCTGGGTGTCGATGTCGGCGCCGTCGCGGGTTCCGGTCAGCCGGCCGTCGTCGCGGTCGATGGCGATGACGATCTGCGACTCCTCGCCGTACTGACGCTGCAGCGCCGTGACGAGGGCCTGCTCGATCGCCAGGAAGACGATCTCTTTGTCGATGTTCTTGTCGCGATGGATCGCGTCGACGATGCGGAGGATTTCTTCAGGCTTCATGGATCGCTCGGAGTCGCTTCCGTGGCACCGCCAACGACGCTCGACCGGCAGCCGGGGCCACCGCACGCTCCCGTACGGCCCACACCGGACCACCGATCCAACAGCCATCACTGGCGTCAACACTGGCGTGACCCAGACGGTGAGCGTTCCGCAACCGACCACCGGCAGGGTCCGGGCCGCCCCATCGCGACAATCTTCCGATCCGACGGAAGCGCCCCGGCAGGACGACCACTGCTGCGACACCGATCGGCCCGGCCAGGGGGCCGACGTGCTCCACGTTCGCGCCGCGACGCGCGTAACTACCGTTTCGACGCCACGCACCTCGGCGAATCGCCGTCCGTCCGGACGACATTCTCACCTGTGCACAACGCGACCGGAGCCCCGTCTCAGCACCTGCCTGAAAGCGATCAGGTGCGGGTCCGGGGCCGTCTGGGAGCGACTCCCTGGCCAGCGGCCGCCCGCTGACGCAAGCTGCAAAGGGTACGGGCACGGCACTCGACTGTCAAGGATCCGCCTGCCGCCACCGAGGGGACCATCGGCCTCGTCGACACGCCCGGCATGCGGGTGAGATGCGTCAGGCGCGCTCGAGCAACCCGATCACCACCGCCGCCGCCTGCCCCTGGGGCGTGACCGACGAGGACATGAACGTGCGCCCCGCACGATCGCCGGCCACCGCCGGACGAATCGGGCAGGCCGGATCCGGCGCGGTGGAGTTGCGAAGCGGAAAGAGCGTTCCCTCGCGGAGCGCCTCGAGGCTGGCGATCGTCTCCACCAATCCGCTGGCGGCGCCGAGATTGCCGAAGTTGGCTTTCGCCGCGACGACCGGTATATCGCTTAGGCGGGGGCCGCAGACCTCGGCCAGCGCTTCGGCTTCATCGCGATCCGACCCCACCGTACTCAAGCCGTGCGCGTGGACATGCCCGAGCCCACCGGGCTCGAGACCGGCAGCCTCGAGGGCCCGGCGCATCGCCATCGCCAGCGCCGGCCGCCGCAGGCCGAGGGCGAGGCGATCGCTCGCTTGCCGCGCCGCGTGGCCAAGCACCTCGCCGTGGATCGTCGCACCCCGCGCCCGGGCGTGGCCGAGCTCCTCGAGGACCAGCACCGCCGCCCCCTCGCCGAGCACCATCCCCCGCCGCAGCCGGTCGAACGGCCGGCTCCACCCGGTGGGATCGTCGGTCCCCGTCGCGACCTGCTCCGACTGCAGGGCGTGGACGGTCTTCATCGGGTGGATGCGCGTGCCGGTGGCACCGGCGAGCATCACGTCGGCGGCACCGCGCTGGATCGTCATCGTCGCCTCACCGACCGCGAGATGGCCACTGGCCTCGCGGATCGTGATCGAGTTGCTCGGCCCGCGGAGGTCGTTGTAGATCGCGATGTGGCTGGCCGGCATGTTGGGGAGGTACTTGAGCAGCCACAGCGGATTGAGCAGCGGCATGCCGTCATCGGCCCAGCGCCCGAAGGAGAACCGGCCGTCGGCCCCACGGCAGCGCGCGATCCCGGAGGTGAAGTCCCCGGGGAGCGTGAGCATGTAGTCGGAGCCGAACACGCAGCCGAACCGGTCCGGCTCGGCCCCGCCGGCGGCGAGGCCGGAGGCGTACAGCGCCCGCTGGGCCGCCGCGACCGCCATCTGGCTCTCCCGGCACATCACCTTGAGGCCCTTGCGGATCGCCTTCTTGGTCTCCACTTCGAGGGGGCCGAAGTTGTCGATCTCCCCGGTGAACTGGCGGGCCTCGGCGCCATGGTGGAGGGGCAGGCCGCCGGTGTCGAACGACTCGATCGGGACGACGGCGCTGTGCCCCCCGCGGAGCCCGGCATGGAGGTCGGCGGGGGCGAGCCCGAACGGACAGACGACCCCCATCCCGGTGACGACGACTCGGCGGGCTGCGGTCTCCGGCATCGGGCACGATCCCCGGGAGGGCGACCACGGGAGGGCGGCCGCGGGGGACGGTGTCACCCCGGATCGCGGAGCCGTGGCTCGATGAACACCACCACGTCGGTGCGCGGCGCGACCGCCGACACCACGGGGGCGTCATTCTGCCCTGGAACCGGCCACGGGACCAACCCCAGGCCGACGACGAGCACCCGGCCGGCCGGCCAGCGCATCCGCTCTCCGACGCGCACCGCCGCCAGCTGCGGGACCTCGAGCTCCACCCGCTGTCCGGTGCCGCCGACGGCGACCGGGAGCGGAGCCATTCGCTCCACCTGGTCGATCCGGCAGCGGATCACCGCCTCGACGCCGGCCATGTCGGTCGACAGCAGCGGTTGCACGTCGATCGAAAATCCCTCGTCGCAACTGGCCGACAACGGCTGCCAGCCCGGCCAGACCTCGGGGCGCGGCGTGAGGTCGCGCAGGTACGGTCGCGACCGCCCCCCGCTGACGACCGCCGGCACGCCGTTGGCGGCGAGCACCGGCCCGGTGGGCAACTCGGCGAAGTCGGGGCGTTTGCGGAGGGTTCCCAGGACGACGGCCGCCTCCTCGCGCGAGGCGATCCAGGCCTGCACCCCCGGGGTCGCCGCCGGGATCGGCTGCAACAGCCCGCGGAGCGAGACGCGCCACCCGGGGTCCTTGACGCCGACGACCCGGATCGCGAACCGGTGCGGTGCTGCCGAGCCCGCGACGAATCGGGCCACGGTCTCGCCGACTCGCTCCTGGACGGGAGGCTGGTGGAAGCAGCGCACGGCCGTGGCGTCGGCGGACAGCGCGGCGACGACGCTCCCGTGCCAGGTCGAATAGCCGGTGTCCTGGAGGATCCAATCGACGACGTGGCGCTCGCTGCCGGGACCGGCGGCGGCGGTGAACGGCCGGATGTCGTGCTCCTGCCACACCTGCCCCGCCGCCGCGGGCAACGGGCCATCGCACCGGCCAGGGGGCGCCGCGAGCAGGGCCGCCGCGGCCAGCGCGACGGTGCCGAGGCACGCTCCGGGGGTGATCCGCCATACCGCCATCGCGGTGCCTCGCGCCCGGCCGGTATCCGGGTCCGGCCGCGGGGGACGATACAGCCCCCCGCGCACACCCTCCAGGCCGGTTTGCCGGACCGTCACACGCGCGCGAGCACCAACGACGCGTTGTGGCCGCCGAACCCGAAACTGTTGCTCATCGCCACCCTCACACGGGCCTCGCGGGCGACGTTGGGCGTGTAGTCGAGGTCGCAGTCCGGGTCGGGGTTGTCGAGGTTGATCGTCGGGGCGATCACGCCGCGCCCCAGCGACAGCGCGCAGGCCACCAGTTCGATGCCCCCGCTGGCGCCGAGCGTGTGGCCGAGCTGGCTCTTGGTGCTCGAGATCACCAGCCGCGCCGCGTGGGCGGCGAAGACGTGCTTCATGGCGACCGTCTCGGCTTTGTCGCCCAGCGGCGTGCTCGTGCCGTGGGCGTTGATGTAGTCGACGGCATCTGGCGCGAGCTCGGCGTCCTCGAGCGCCATCCGCATCGCCCGGGCGGCTCCCCGCCCCTCTTCGTCGGGCTGGGTGATGTGGCCGGCGTCACCGCTGGCGCCGTACCCGCGCAGCTCGCCGTGGATCCGGGCGCCACGGCGCCGGGCGTGCTCGTACTCCTCGAGGACCACGACGCCCGCCCCCTCGGCGAGCACGAAGCCGTCGCGGTCCCGATCGAAGGGGCGGCTGGCGGCCTGGGGGGCCTCGGTACGGAACGACAGCGCCCGCATGTTCTGGAAACCGGCCAGCCCCATCGGCGTCAGGGCGGCCTCGCTCCCCCCGGTGATCATCACGTCGGCGTCCCCCGAGCGGATCACCCGCAGCGCTTCGCCGATCGCGTTGCCGGCGCTGGCGCAGGCGGTGGCGACGGCGAAGTTCGGCCCCTTGATGCCGTACATCGACGAGACATGCCCGCTCGCCGAATTGACCATCAGCTTCGGGATCGTGAATGGCGAGACCTTGTCGATCCCCTTGGTGAGCAGGCGCTCGTGCTGGGCCTCGAACTCCGACAGCCCACCGATCCCCGAGCCGATCGCGACGCCGCACCGGTACGGCTCCTCGGTGGCGAAGTCGATCCCCGAATCACGCACCGCGTCGATCGCCGAGGCCATCGCGAACTGGGTGAACCTGTCGAGCCGGCGCAGCTCCTTGGGGTTGGCGATGCCCTCCGACTCCCCCTGCCAGGGCACCTCGCCGCCGAACTGGACGCGGAACCCCGTCACGTCGAACAGCGTGATCGGGCCAACCCCGCTGGCGCCGCTCACGAGCCGGTCCCAGAAGGTGTCGATGGCCCTGCCGAGCGACGTCACCACGCCCAGCCCCGTCACCACCACGCGCCGCTTCATCGCGTCTCCCGGGAGATCCCCGAAACCGCTCCCTCACAACGGCGGAAAACGCCGCCGGGTCATCCACCGGAGCGACCGACGGCACGGGGCGGACGACCGCCCGGAACGATCAGGCCGCCTGGTGCTTCTCGATGAACTCGACCGCCTGCCCGACCGTCTGGATCTTCTCGGCAGCGTCGTCGGGGATGTTGATCTCGAACTCTTCTTCGAGCTCCATCACCAACTCGACGGTGTCGAGCGAGTCGGCACCGAGATCGTTGATGAAGGAGGTCTGGGGGGTGATTTGATCCTTGCTCACGCCGAGTTGCGACGCGACGATGTCGATCACCCGTTCTTGGACGGAAGCCACCGTGTATTCTCCTCGCGATCCGGTCGACTGACACTCGGCCGGACTCCCCAATCCGTCTGGGGGCGGCTGGAACCGGGCCATGGACCGCAAGTGATATACCCGTTGCCCAGGGACAGTGTCCAGACCGCGGCGCGGTCCTGACTGTCCGTGGACAAAGCCCTCCATGGCCTTTGTCCACTCAGGCGACCGCGGGAAACGCCGGGGGTTTCCCGGGTCGCCGGGCCCCCAGGGCGGCGGCTGGACTCGCCGCGCCCGTGGAAACACCCGTCGGCGAGCCAACCCCGCGGTGCCGTTTCCGTTCCCGGCCCCCGCCGTTCGCGGCGCCCGACGACCAGATTCCCCGGCCGCGCCCCGGAACCTGCGGCGGATGCTCGGCGGCAGGCGACTCTGCGGTCAGCCGATCAACCCGCCGTCGACGGTCAGCACCTGCGCCGTCACGTAAGCCGCTGCCGGCGACGCGAGGAACAGCACCGCCTCGGCAACCTCCCACGCCTCGCCGAGTCGCTTCGCCGGCACGCGCTTCTTCACCTCGTCGAGCAGCGCCGGACCGAGGGCGGCGGTCATGTCGCTGGCGATGAAGCCGGGGGCAACGGCATTGACGGTGATCTTGCGCCCTGCCAGCTCTTTGGCGACCGTCCGCGTCAGGCCGACGAGGCCGGCCTTCGATGCCGAATAGTTGGCCTGGCCGGGATTCCCGATCAGACCGGAGACGCTCGCCACGTTGACGATCCGGCCGTAGCGCTGCTGCATCATCGGCCGGCTCACCGCCCGGGTGAACAGGAACGGCCCGCGGAGATTGGTGGCGATCACCTCGTCCCACTCCTCGTCGCTCATCCGCGGGAGGAGCGTGTCGCGCGTCACGCCGGCGTTGTTGACGAGGATGTCGATCCGACCGAGCGCGGCATGGACCGCCTCGACGACGGCGGCGACGTCGGCCGCCTTCGACACGTCGCAGGGGAAGCTTTCGGCACGACCGCCGGCGGCACGGATCGCGGCCGCGACCTCGTCGAGCTTGGCCGCCGAGCGGGCCACGAGGGCGACCGTCGCGCCGTTGGCGGCGAGCGTCTCGGCGATCGCGCGGCCGATCCCCTGCGAGGCCCCGGTGACCATCGCCACCTGCCCCGTGAGGTCGACGCGCAGGCGGGCGGGGGGCTGTCCGGTTTCGGTGGCCATCTGGTCCCTCCCCTCGGCCCCGCCGCGGCTCCGCGGCAGCGCACCGTCAATCACAGACGCCGGCGACCGCCACGCGGCGGTCGATCCGCTTCATCAATCCGCGGAGCACGCGGCCCGGTCCGACCTCGACCATCGTGCGGATTCCGGCACCGAGCAGATGCTCCATCGACGCCTGCCACTCGACCACCCCGACCAGCTGCCGTGCCAGGAGGCCGCGGATCTCGTTCGGGTCGTGGTGCGGGCGGGCATCGACGTTGCTGATCACCGCGATCCGCGGGGGCTCGATGGGTGTCGCCGCCAGGGCCGCGGTGAAGCGTTCGCGCGCCGGCCCCATGAGCGGCGTGTGGAAGGCACCCGCGACGTCGAGCCGCACGCACTTCATCGCCCCGGCGGCGGTGGCGGCCGCGGCGAGACGGTCGCAGGCCGCCAGCCCGCCGCTGACGACGACGTTGCCGGGGCAGAGGACGTTGGCCACGGCGAGCACGTCGCCGTCGCGGTGGGCCGCGCACAGCCCGGCGACCTGCTCGCGCTCCAGCCCGAGCACGGCCACCATCCCGCCGGGAGTGGCGTCGGCGCAGTCCTGCATCGCCCGGCCCCGCGCGTCGACGAGGCGGACGGCGTCCTCGAACTGCAGGGCACCCGCGAACGACAGCGCGGTGTATTCGCCGAGTGACAGGCCGGCGACGGCGACCAGGGCCGGGGGCAGCCCCCCGGGGCGGCGCCGCAGGACCTCGAGCGCCGCGAGGCTGGTGACGAGGATCGCCGGCTGGCTCACGGCCGTCGAATCGAGCCGTGCGGCCGGGCCGTTGCGGCAGACTTCGGCGAGGTCGTAGCCGAGGAGCGCACTGGCGCGATCGAACAGATCGAGTGCCTCGGGAACGTCGCACCACGCGCCGAGCATCCCGACCGACTGCGCGCCCTGACCGGGAAACAGCAGCGCCGTCGCCGCGGGAGGGTCGTTCAGCGCCGGCGCGGCGTGCGCTGCCTGTCCCACCTGGTCATTCCTCGGTCTTCACGACCGCGCGGCCCATGTAGTAGCCGCACGTCCCGCAGATCCGGTGCGTCGGCACGGCCTTCCCGCAGTTGGAACAGAACGTCAACTGCCGCGGCACGAGGAAATCGTGCGCACGCCGGGAGCGGGTTTTCTGGTTCGACTGACGTCGCTTGGGAACGGCCATGGCGCACCTGACACGAAAAAACCGTCGATCGGGGGAACCGCGGAGTGTAGTCGTGACCGCTCCGCAGGGTCAAACGCAGCCCCGCGATGGCCCGACGGCGCTCGTTTCGCCGCGAGCGGGGCTTTGCCGCCGCTGCAGCGTGCCCCCTGGCACCCTCAAAACAGCCGCGTCTGGCCGCCGGAGACCGGTTTGCCCCCGAGATGCTCCTCGCCGCGGGAGGTGAGCTGGCGGCCGCGGGGGGTGCGGATCACCAGTTCGCAGCGGAGCAGGAACGGCTCGACGTCCGATTCGAGCGTGTCGGCGGCGCTGCTCATCGTGTGGGCGATCGCCTCGATCCCCACCGGACCGCCGCCGAACACCCGCTGGATCGTCTCCAGGTAGCGGCGGTCGAACGAGTCGAGCCCGATCGTGTCGATCCCCTGCATGTCGAGGGCCTGGCGCGTGATGCCGAGGTCGAGACGGTCGCCCGCGCGGCTGGTGGAGTAGTCGCGGATCCAGCGCAGCCGGTTGTTGGCCAGCCGCGGCGTGCCCCGGCTGCGGCGGGCGATCTCGACGGCGCTGGCGTCGTCCATCGGCATCTGCAGCCGGGCGGCCGACCGTCGGACGATCTCGGCCAGTTCGTCGACGGAATAGAAGTCGAGGTGCTCGCGCATCTGGAACCGGTCGCGGAGCGGCGCCGAGATCAGGCCTGACCGGGTCGTCGCCCCGACGAGCGTGAACGGCCGCAGCGGCATGTTGATCGTCCGCGCCGCCACTCCCTCACCCCAGGTGAAGTCGACGCGGAAATCCTCCATCGCCGGATAGAGGAATTCCTCGACCGCGATCGGCAGGCGATGGATCTCGTCGATGAACAGCACCGACCCCTCGGTGCAGTTGGTGAGGTAGGGCATCAGGTCCTTGGGGGCCGACAGCGCCGCTCCGCTGGCGATCTGCAGCGTCGTGCCCAGTTCGCGCGGGATGCAGGTCGCGAACGTGGTCTTGCCGAGGCCGGGAGGGCCGTCGAGGAGGATGTGGCCGAGGACCTCGCCGCGCTTCCGCGCGGCGTCGACGGCGATCCCCAGCCGCTCGTGGACCTCGCGCTGGCCGATCATCTCGGCCATCCGCTGCGGGCGGAGATCGCGGTCGGCCGGGTCGGTGGAGCCGCTCGTCTCCACCGCTTCAGGCCGCACCGTGACCTCCCGTCCGCCGCTCATCGCTCGCCTCCGTGTCGGGGTCGTGCCACCGGCCCGAGCTTACCCGTTCCAGCGTCCGGCGGTCATGGCCGGCGCTGCCCCTGGCGGTAGATCGCCTCGAGTGCCTCCTGGGGATCGCGCCACGGTTTCTTGGCGTCGCGCAGCCCGTCGACGAGGCGCCGCGCGTCGCTCTCGGAGTGGCCGATCGAGCGGAGCACGGCGAGGGTCTCGGCGAGCACGTCGCCCCCCACGGGGCCGCCGGCCGGCAGCGCCCGCTGCACGGCGAGGGCGAACTTCGGCATCCGCCGGCGGAGCTTGGCGATCATCCGTTCGGCGGTCGCGGCGCCGATCCCGGGGAGCGTCGCCAGGGTCGCGGCATCCTGCTCCTCGATCGCCGTGGCGATCTCGCCGACCGGCTTGACCATCGCCCGCAGCGCCTTGCGGACCCCGACGCCGTCGACCTCGCAGACGAGATCGAAGAACTCGCGCTCGACTTCGGAGAGGAAACCGACCAGCCGCGGCACGAGATTTCCGCGCCCCGGCGTGCCCTCGAGGAACTCCAGGCAGTGGAGCGTCACGGTCGTGCCGGTACGCCCCTGCAGTTCGCGGCGCACCAGGTCGGGGACGAGCAGCTCGTGGACGACCGCCCCGACGGCCAGATCGATGGTCGCCGGTTCGACGCGCTCGAGCACTCCGGTGAGGCGCTTGATCATTCCCGTGTCGTCTCCGCGCGGGGGCAGCCGAGCAGGTCCAGCCGCAGCCGCAGGTGCCAGTCGGCCAGCGCCACCGCGAGGGCGTCGGCGGCATCCGCCGGCTGCGGCGGGCCGGCGAGGCCGAGCTCGCGCTGCACCGCGCGCTGCATCTGCGACTTGTCGGCGCGACCGCTGCCGGTGAGCAGCCGCTTCACACGGGCCGGCGGATAGTGGTGGACTGCCAAGGCGGCCTGGGCGGCGGCCAGGCAGATCACCCCACGGGCGTGGCCCATGAGCACGGCCGTGCGGGGAAACCGCGAGTGGACGAAGATCTGTTCGATCGCCAGGGCCGCGGGGCGGAGGTCGGCAAGCACCTCGGCGACACCGGCGTGGAGGCTGGCGAGCCGGTCCTCGATCGCCGTCCCGCGCGACCGCACCGTGCCGGCCTCGATCAGCCGGACCAGGCCCGGGGCACATTCGACGACGCCGTAGCCGGTGACGTCGAGGCCGGGGTCGAAACCGACGACCCGCCAGGCCGCCGCAGGCGGCGCCGACCGAACCGCTCGTGGTGTCTGCCCGCCGGCTGCCCGCATGGGGGCAGACTAGCGGTTGCCGCCGCGCTGGCCCAAGTCCAAAGGCCCAAGTCCAAAGGCCCAAGTCCAAAGGCCCAAGTCCAAAGGCCCAAGTCCAAAGCTGGACCTGCCCACAGTCGCCCCGAGGCAGAGCCGAGGGCCGACTCAGACCGGATCGATCGAGCATCCGCATGGCTTCGGATCGCGGACGTCATCTCACCGCCTCGAGCGGTGCCGTGAACTACACCCCGCAGGGCTCGAACCTGCAACCTTCGGTTCCGTAGACCGATGCTCTATCCAATTGAGCTAGGGGTGCGTCGGGCCGCGGCGCGAGTCCGCAGACCGTCGCTCAAGAATACAGCGCGGCCTCCATCCCTCAAAGCCGACAAGGGTCCGCGGTCACTCCGCTGCGGCCGGGCGGAGGAATCCGTCGCCGTCGATCGCGAGGCGTTCGGCGAGCGGCAGCGCCCCCGGCTCTCCGGGCGCCAGTCCACCCGGGCGGGGCAGCATCGCCCCGACGGCGACGGCCCCGCCGGCGGCCGCGGCGCTTCCCGCGAGCCGCGCCAGACCGAGCTCGTCGCGGCGCCCCGCGTCGGGCCAGACCACCGCCCCCGCCACGACGCGCCCCAGCGAGTCCGGTGCGAGCACGACCTCGTGCCCCGCCGGCACCCGCGCCGGCGGCGTGTTCATGGCCAGCAGCACCTGCGCGTCGGCGACGGCCAACGCGGTCACCGGCTCGACGCCGAAACGCCGCTGGAACGGGGCCCGTGCCGCAGCCGCCCGGGCGTGGGAGGCGAGATCCGCCACCGGCACGACGACGGCGTCGAGCGTCGCGGGGAGCGCGACACTGCCCGGCGAGGAGGCCAGCCGCTCGACCTGGTCGACCGTGGCCAGCCAGATCGTCGCCCGGGCGGCGGTGAGACGGCTGGCAATCTCGCCGGCCGGGGCTGCACCGTCGATCACCGCCCCGTCGATGCCGAGCAGTTTCGCGCCGAGGGGCCCGAGCGTGCGGCCCAGCGGGTCGTCGGCGGCCAGCGAGCTGGCGAGGACGTCGCCGCGCTTCACGAGGCAGGCCCCGTCGAACGCCTCGGCCAGCGCCACGAGCGCCGCCCCGTCGAGGGTCCCCGCGGGAAGCTCCACCGCGGCCGTCGCGGCGCTCCGCGCGGAGCCGGCATGGCGCTGCCGCGCGGCGGTGGCGGCGACGTCCTGGAGCGCCAGCCGCGCGATCTCGGGAGGGGTGCCCACGGGAAGCGGGGGGCCGAACGTGAGCGTCACCCCGCGGCGCCACCGGCTCGTCCGTTTGGTACCGAAAAACCTCGCTTCCGCGAACGAGAACCGGCTCCCCCACAGGCCGTCGATCACCAGCGGCTGGATCGGGGCGTTGACCCGTTCGAGCAACCACCCCAGGCCGCGCTTGAAGCCGATGACCTGGCCGGTCCGGGAGATGCCCCCCTCGGAGAAAATCCCGACCAGGTCACCGGCCTCGAGCCCCGACTGGATCGTCTTCAAGGCGCCGCCGATCGACTTCGGCCGCGGGTCGAAGAGGATGAACCGCCACTGGTCGGCGAGCATGCGGAGGAACCGCCCCTGGATGTTGGGGCCGTAGACGACCATCCGGGTCGAACGCGGCGATGCCAGCGCGACGAGGAAACCGTCGAGCCACGAGACGTGGTTGGCGACCACGACCAGCGGCCCGGTCACCGGCATCTTCGCGGCGTCGACGACCCGGAAGCGGTACGCGGCGTGGACCACGGCCGCGACCGCGCGCCGCAGCGTCGCCCGCGGCGCGCACCACACCGCGACGGCGGCGGCGCCGACCGAGGCGACCGCGAACAACCCGAAGATCGCCCGCGCCGACAGCCAGGGGCCACCGCCGGGACCGAGCGGAGCGCGCAGCGCCCCGTAGCCCAGGGAGGCGAGGAACATGCCGCTGAAGAGCAGGAGGTTGGTGGCTGCCAGGACGCTGCCGAGCCGGTCGCCCGGGCTCCGCGCCTGCTGGAACGTCTCGAGCGGCACGTCGAACATGCCCGCACCGAAGCCGAGGATCGCCAACCAGGCGAGCACTCCCCAGGCGTGGCCGCCCCCTTCGAGGAACCGCCCTCCGCTCAGGGCAAGGGCGACGAACGACACCGCCATGATCAGTGCCCCGACCGGCACGAAGCCGAGATCGACGCGCGGATCGGCTCCCGCCGGCCGCGCCGCCAGCTTGCCGGTGACGACGCTCCCGGCGCCGATGCCGGCGACCAGCGCCACCAGGAACGGCACCACCTGGGCCTGCGACGACGCCCCGGCCTCGGTGGCGAATTGATCGACGTTGGCCTGCGCCACGGCGCCGATCGCCCAGAAGAAGACGATGCCCGCGGCCGCCGCGGCGAGATCGGGACGGCTGGCCAGGAGGGAGAGGTCGGCCCGGGTGCGCGACAGCGCGTTCCACGCCGGCGGCGCGTCGGGATCGGCGGCGGGCAGGCGCGGGAGGCACAGCGACGCCACCCAACCGGCCAGCGCGATCCCCCCGATGACCAGCGCCGTCGGCAGCGCCCGGTCCCAGGCCGGGGCGGTCGCCGCGAGCGGCGTGGCATCGGCGAGCCAGTTGCCGGCCGCGGTGCCGGCGAGGACGGCGATCAGCGACACCAGCGCGAACACGCCGTTGGCCGCGGTCAACCGTGCCGCCGGCACGATCTCGGGCAGCACGCCGACGATCGCCGGTGTCATCAGCGCGGCCTGCATGCCGATCGCCATCACGGTGCCGAGGAGGAGCCACAGCCCAACCGGCAGGCCGCGCCACTCGCCCCCCGTTCCGAGGCCGAGGCCGACCACGGCGGTCGCCGCCAGCGCGATCCCGAGCTCCGCGACCTTGGCCCAGCGGATGACCGACGTCTTCGCTCGCCGATCGGCGAGCGACCCGGCGAGCCACGAGAAGAGGACGTAGGGGAGCGACAGACCGACCAGGCCGATGGTGAGGACGAGCGACACCTGCCCCTGGTCGACGAGCCGCTTGCCCAGGCCGATCGCCAGCCACTTCAGCGCGTGGTCGTTGGCGAGCGTGAAGAAGCGCGTCACCAACAGCGCCGGCAGCGCGCGGGGCACCGACACGACGTCGGCGCCAGACCCAGGCGGTTGGAGACCAGGGGGAGAAACCGGGGCGGACACGGGGCCCTCACAAGTCGGGGAACGACGATTGGGGCGACTGGGGCGATCGTGCCGTCCCGACCGCCGCGCCGAGGCGTGGTCGGGGGGGCCGCAATTTGCAGACACCGTCCGAGGGGGCGTATTCTTCCGGTTGTCACGCCGGTTCCACAAGTCGGTCCGGGCCACTCTCCAGCACCCCGCCACGCCCGCCTCCGGCCGATTCCGCCCCGCGCTCCCCCCGGAAACCCCGCGATGCTCCGCCCCGTCTCTCCGTTCATGTTCGCGATCGCCGTTGCCGCCGTGGCGGCGCCGCTGCCCGCCCAGACGATCGTCTACAGGCCGGTGGTGCCGATGTTCGCGCCGGCCGCCGGCCCGTACGTCGCCAACTACTCGCCGGTGGGCAACTACGCCGCCGTGACGGCCTTCTCGCCCCCGGTCGTCCAGGCCGTGCCGCTGGCGTCGGTGCCCGTGCCGGTCGTCGACACGGTGCCGTCGAGTTCGCTCGGCAACACCGGCTACACGCCGCTGGCGATCTCGGCGCTGCCCAGCGGCGTCGCGCCGACGTTCGTCACCAGCGCCCGCCCGGTGACCACCTATCATGCTCCGAGCTATGCGACGGCCATGGCACCCGCGCCGGTCTCCGCCACCGCGACCGTCGTCACCGCTGGCTACGCGCCCGCCGTGACGGTTTCCGCCATGCCGATGGTGCCGATGGCCCCGGCGACCGTCGTCGTTCCGCTGCGGCGCGGGCTGTTCGGCGGTCTGCGGCCGGTCCGCTCGGGATACGTCTATCCCGGCTGGTGAGCATGGGGGCACTCGGGGGCGACGCAGCCGCTGCGGCTGTCGATTTCTTGACCGTCCGCAGCGCCGACCTATAGTTTCGGTCTTTCTGGCACCCCGTTCGGGTGGCAGTCGGGCTCGGGCGTGTCCTGTCGTCAGGCCGCCAACGGCTCCGGGATGGAATGCCGGCTCCGCGCCGGTCCATCCCGCCGGCCAGGATCGGTTCGGCCGCGGCGGACGGATGGCGCGCACAGTCAACATCATCGGTGCCGGGCCGGGCGGGTTGGCGATCGCCATGCTCCTGGCGAATGCCGGGCTCCGCGTCCGGGTCCTCGAGCGGCTTCCCGTTCCCGGAGGTCGCACGAGCACGATCACCGCCCCCGGCGGTTACCGGTTCGATCTCGGTCCGACGTTCTTCCTCTACCCGCGCGTCCTCGAAGAGGTGTTCGGCGCCTGCGGGTACGACCTCCGCCGCGAGGTGGAGATGATCCGCCTCGACCCGCAGTACCGGATCGCGTTCGGTGGCGGCGGCGAGCTCCGTGCCACGCCGGACGTGGCCCGGATGGAGGCCGAGGTCTCGCGGCTGTCGCCGGCCGATTCCGGCTCGTTCACGCGGTTCATGGAGGCGACGCGGACCAAGTTCTCCCGGTTCGCCCCGTTTCTCGAGCAGCCGTTCCAGAGCTGGCTCGATCTGGCGAATCCCGACCTCCTCAAACTCGTCCCGCTCCTCAAGCCCTGGAAAAGCCTCGACTCCGAACTGGCGACATTCTTCTCCGACGAGCGCGTCCGGCTGGCGTTCACGTTCCAGTCGAAATACCTCGGGATGTCGCCGTTCCGCTGCCCGAGCCTGTTCTCGATCCTCTCGTTCCTCGAGTACGAGCACGGCGTCTACCACCCGGTGGGCGGCTGCGGGGCGGTGTCGGAGGCGATGGCGCGGATCGCCGCCGACATGGGGGTCGAGTTCCATTACGGCGAGGCCGTCGAGGCGCTCGAGTTCGACGGCCGGGCGATCAGCGCGGTGCGGACGGCGCAGCGCAGCTACGCCGCCGACGCCACGGTGGTCAACGCCGACTTCGCCCGGACGATGACCCGGCTGGTGCCCGACAGGCTGCGGCGCCGCTGGAACGACCGCAAACTGGCGACGTCGCGTTTCTCCTGCTCGACGTTCATGCTCTATCTCGGCGTCGAGGGGCTCGACGCCGACGTGCCTCATCACACGATCTACCTGTCGGAAAACTACCGCGACAACCTCGCCGACATCGAGACGCGCCACCGCCTCTCGCGCGACCCGTCGATGTACGTGCAGAACGCCTGCATCACCGACCCGAGCCTGGCGCCGGCGGGGCACTCGACGCTCTATATCCTCATCCCGGTGACCCACCGCCACCCCAACGTCGACTGGTCGCGCGAGGCCGCGGCGTACCGCGAGGTGGCGCTCGATCAAATCGAGCGGATCGGCATCGAACGGGTCCGCGACCGGATCCGCTACGAGAAGATGGTGACGCCCGACGACTGGGAGCAGGCCTACGAGATCCACCGCGGCGCCACGTTCAACCTCGCCCACGATCTCGGCCAGATGCTCCATCGGCGGCCCCACAACCGCTTCGAGGATCTCGAACGCACCTACCTCGTCGGCGGTGGCACCCATCCCGGCAGCGGCCTGCCGGTGATTTACTCCTCGGCGCGGATCACCGCCGAGCTCCTCCTCGACGACCTCGGGCTCGCGGCGTCGGCGCCCGGCCGCCCGCCGCGGGATGCCGGACGGCGCACGGGGGAACCCGCGGCGGTGTAGGCTGTGCACCCGATCGCGGCCCGGGTGATCGTCCGCGGTCCGGCAGGTGGCGGGAGAGCGAGACTGAGCATGAAACACGTCGATGAAACTCGCCGCGTGATCGTCGTCGGAGGAGGGCTTGCCGGGCTGGCGTCGGCATGCACGCTCGCCGCCCGCGGCTACGCGGTCACGCTGCTGGAGGCCAACTCCTGGGTCGGGGGGAAGGCGGCCGTGCTCGCCGAGCAGGGCTACCGGTTCGACATGGGCCCGACGATCCTCACGATCCCGGGGGTCCTGCGGCGGATCTGGGCCGAGGCCGATCGCGACCTCGACACGGCGCTCGACCTGGTGCCGCTCGATCCGCAATGGCGGAGCTTCTTTACCGACGGCTCGACGCTCGACCTCGTCGCCGACGTCGCCGAGATGCAGCGGACCCTCGACTCCTACGCCCCGGGCACCGGGTCGGCAGCGGGCTACGGCCGCTTCATGGCCCTCGCCGAGCGGCTCCACCGGCTGTCGGACGACTTTTTCTTCTGGCGGAGTGTGGGGGGGCTCGGCGACATGTTCGATCCTCGCCGGGGGATGTCGCTCGGCGTCCTCCGCGAAGTGATGAACATGCGCCCGGGCCACAGCGTCGCCGGGACCGTGCGCTCGTTCGTCGCCGATCCGCGCACCGCGCAGATGCTCGACCACTTCACGCAATACGTCGGCAGCGCCCCCGACGCCTCGCCGGCCGTGCTGTGTGGGATCGCCCACATGCAGTCGCATGACGGCGTCTGGTATCCGCGCGGCGGCACAGGCGCGGTCCCGCGGGCGCTGTCGAGCCTGGCGATCGACCTCGGCGTCGAGATCCGCACCCGCACCGAGGTGCGGCGGATCATCGTCGAGGGGGGCCGGGTCCGTGGGGTCGAGACGGCCGCCGGCGAGCGGCTCCCCGCGGCCGCCGTGGTCAGCAACAGCGACTCGGTGCGGACCCACCGCGAACTGCTCACCGCGCCGGCCGGCGACCGGTTCCTCGGCCGGCGCCGGTACGAGCCGGCCTGCTCGGGGGTCGTGCTCTATCTCGGCCTCGACCGCCGCTACGAGCAGCTGATCCATCACAATTTCGTCTTCTCCGCCGATGCCCACGAGGAGTTCGAGACGATCTACCGGCGCGGCGAGCCGGCCCCCGATCCGACCTGCTACGTCTGCGCCCCGGCGATCACCGAACCCGAGGTGGCCCCCCCCGGCGGCGAGGCGCTGTACGTTCTCGTCCACACCCCCTATCTGCGGCCGCACCACGATTGGAAGGCGATGTTCCCCGCCTACCGCAAGCGGATCATCGAGAAGCTCGAATCGACCGCCGGCCTCCGCGACCTCGAGCGCCACATCGTCTTCGAACGGGCCCTGACGCCGCAGGACATCCACGACCGCTACCGCGTGCTCGACGGCGCGATCTACGGGCTGGCGAGCCACGGCCGGTTCTTCGGTGCCTTCAAGCCCGCGAACCGGTCGCCCGACATCCGCGGGCTGTACCTCGCCGGCGGTGCCGCCCATCCGGGGCCGGGGATGCCGATGGTGCTGATGTCGGGCTGGATCGCCGGGGACTGCGTCGACCGCGACGGGCTCGTCGAACCGGTCAACGCGGCGCGGGCCGCGGCCGCATCGCCCGCCTGAGCGCGGGCCGGTCCGATCGACAGTGGCCGAGCGACCGTCGCGACGGTCAACGCGGCCCGTGGGGGCCAGCATGGCGCGGCGCGCGACGGCGGAGCGGCGGGGCAGGGGGGCCAGCGACGACACCGGTCGCGCCGAGGAACTGCCGCCGTTCTCCCACCGGCTCAACGACTGGTTCATGTGGTACGTGCGCGGGTATCTCGAGCGCCACTTCCACGCCCTCCGCCTCCTCGACGGCCCGGACGCGGTCCCCGACCTCGGCGACAGGCCGGTGCTCGTCTACACCAACCATCCGGGGTGGTGGGATCCGCTGGTGTTCCTGTCGGTCGGCCGGATCGTCTGGCCGGGCCGGATGAGCTACGGGCCGATCGATGCCGCGGCCCTCGGCCATTACCGGCTCATGGAACGGATCGGCTTCATCGGCATCGACCCGCGCAGCCGCGCCGGCGCCGCCCGCTTCCTCCGCGTCGCCCGGGCGGCGATGGCGCGGAGCGACGTGATCTTCTGGTGCACCGCGCAGGGGGAGTTCGTCGACCCGCGGACGCGCCCGCTGGTGCTCCGCTCCGGCATCGCCCATGTCGCGGCGGCCGGCGGCCCGGGCCGGATCGTGCCGCTGGCGGTCGAGTATCCGTTTTGGACCGAGCGCTGCCCCGAGGCGCTGGTGGCGATCGGAACGCCGCTGGATCTCGAGCCGGTCCGCGACCGGCGCCTGTGGCAGGAGGGGTTGACCGCGGCACTCGAGGCGACGCAGGATCGCCTCGCCGCGGCCGCTTGCAGCCGCGATCCGGGGCGATTCCGCACGCTCCTCGACGGCACCGTGGGCGTCGGCGGCCCCTACGACATCTGGCGCGGGCTGGTGGCGCGGCTCCGCGGCCAGCGCTTCGACCCGGCGCACGCGCGACGGACGCCGGAGGAAGGACGATGACGCTCGTCGGCGTGGCGGCCGCCGTGGCCTTGGCAACGGCCGCGCTCCCCGCCCTCCTCGTCGTGGCCAACCTCCGTCGCTTCGCCCCGGCGCCCCCGCCCGGGGATCCCCACTCCGTTTCGGCACTCGTCCCGGCACGGAACGAAGCGGAGGCGATCGACGGGCTCCTCGACCACCTCCTCGCCAGCCGGGGGGTCGATCTCGAGGTCGTGGTCCTCGACGACGACAGCCGCGACGACACCGCCGCGCGGGTCGCCGCGCGCGCGGCGGCCGACCCGCGCGTGAGGCTCCTGTCCGGTCGGCCGCTCCCCGCCGGATGGTGCGGGAAGCAGCACGCCTGCGCGCAGCTCGCCGCCGCCGCCCGCCACGAGACGCTGGCCTTCGTCGACGCCGACGTCCGCCTGGTGCCCGACGCCCTCGCCCGCGGCGCGGCGTTTCTCGACGCTGCGGCGGCCGACCTCGTCAGCGGCTTTCCCCGGCAGATCACCGGGCAGGCCGCCGACCGGCTGCTGCTGCCGCTGATCCACTTCATTCTCCTCGGCTTCCTCCCGCTCGGCCGGGCCCGGGCCCAGCCGTCGCCGGCGCTGGCGGCGGGGTGCGGCCAGTGGTTCATCACGCGACGGGCGGCCTACGAGCGCGCCGGCGGCCATGCCGCGATCCGGCGGTCGCTCCACGACGGCGTGATGCTGCCGCGGGCCTACCGCCGCGCGGGGCTGCGGACCGACATCTTCGACGCCACCGACGTCGCCAGCTGCCGGATGTACGACACCAGCCGGGCGACGCTCGCCGGGCTGGCGAAGAACGCCACCGAGGGGATCGGGGCGCCGCGGACCATCGTCCCGTTCACGGTCCTCCTCGTCGGCGGACAGGTTCTCCCCTGGGTCCTCGTGGGGACGGGGCTCCTCGGCGGCTGGCGCGATTGGCCAGGATGGGCGATCGTCGCCACGGTCGCGGCGGCGGCGCTCTCCGCCGCGACGCGGATCCAGCTCGACCGCCGCTTCACCGGCAGTGCCGTGGGCTGGCTCGGCCACCCGCTCGGGGTCGCGGTCCTGGTGGCGATCCAGTGGTGGGCACTGGCCCGGAAGCTCGCCGGCGCGAAAACCTCGTGGCGGGGTCGGTCGCTCGACCCGCAGTGAGCGCCGATCAGGTGCCCGGCGCGGCGCGGCAGGCACGGGCGCGGGCGGCGAGCACCGCCTCCTCGGCCGCGGTGGCCGTCGCGGCCACGGCGGTGAGGTGCCCCATCTTCCGCCCCGGACGCGGCGCCGCCTTGCCGTACAGGGTCAGGCTCACCCCGGGCACCGCCAGCGCCGCCGGCCAGTCCGGTTCGCCGTCGCCCCAGCACTCACCGAGGAGATTGGCCATCGCGGCGGGAGCGAGCTGCCGCGGCGCGCCGAGCGGCAGGCCGCACAGAGCCCGCACCTGCTGCTCGAACTGCGAGCAGGCGCAGGCTTCGATCGTCAGGTGCCCGGAGTTGTGCGGGCGGGGCGCGATCTCGTTGACGAGCAGCCGCCCGTCGCCGAGGAGAAAGAACTCGACGCACGCCACCCCCACCAGGTCGAGGGCCGTGAACACGCCGGCGGTGATCCGCGCCGCCTCCGCGCCGACCGCCTCGGGAAACGCGGCCGGGGAGGTCGTCAGGTCGAGGATGTGGTCGCGGTGGCGGTTGTGGACCGCAGGAAACCGCGCGAACGCCCCGTCGTCGCCGCGGGCGGCGACGACCGACAGCTCGGCGACGAACTCGACCCAGGCCTCGACGACGACCGGCCCCGCGCCGAGATCGCGCCACGCCGCCTCGAGGCCGGCGCGGTCCGCCACCCGGCGCTGCCCCTTGCCGTCGTAGCCGAAGGCGGTGGTCTTGATCACCGCCGGGAAGCCGACACGATCGGCGGCGGCGAGCGTCGCGGCGTCGGTGACCACGGCGTGGGGGACGACCGGAAAGCCGTGGGCGACGAGAAACGCCTTTTCGCGGCGCCGCTCCTGGACGGTGTGGAGCACGCTCGGCGAGGGGCGGACGCGCGTCCGTGCCGCGAGCGCCAGGGCGGCGGCGGCGGAGACGTTTTCGAACTCGAAGGTCACCGCGTCGACGTCGGCCGCGGCCCGGACCACGGCCTGCGGATCGTCGAGGGAGACGACGTGGAGCCGGTCGCAGTGCCGGGCAGCGGGACAGTCGGCGACGTCGGAAAACACCTCGACCCGGTAGCCCATCCGCCGGGCGGCGGTGGCGAACATCATCCCGAGCTGGCCGCCGCCGAGGACGCCGAGGCAGGCCCCGGGGAGGAGCGGGGGACGGCGACGGGCGGGGAGCGCGGAGGTCACCGGGTCGACACCCGCGGCGCGGATGGCTCGGCGATCCCGTCGAGGCCGTCGCGGAGGACGCGTTCCGTCTGCTCGCGCCGGTAGGTGGCGAGCCGCTCGGCGAGACGGGGATCGGTGAGGGCGAGGATCGCGATCGCCAGCAGCGCCGCGTTGGCCGCCCCGGCCGGTCCGATCGCCAGCGTCCCCACCGGAATGCCGGCGGGCATCTGCACGATCGACAGCAGCGAGTCGATCCCCCGTAGCATCTGCGATTCGACCGGCACGCCGAGGACCGGCAGGGGCGTGTGGGCGGCGAGCATCCCGGGCAGGTGTGCGGCCCCCCCGGCACCGGCGATGATCACCCGCAGCCCGCGGGCGGCGGCCTCGCGGGCGAACGTCGCGAGATGCTCCGGCGTGCGGTGGGCCGAGACGACGGCGCACTCGTGAGGCACGCCGAGCTCGGCGAGGACCATCGCGGCGCGTTCGAGCGTCGTCCAGTCGGAACGGCTCCCCATCACGACCGCGACCAGCGCGGCAGGGTCGGGGGATCCGGCGGTCTGAGCGGTGGCCATGGCAGGTCACGACGGGGTGGGGTGAGGCTGGATTGTTCCCGATCACCTCCCCGTCATGCAACGACCGCAGGTGCCGGTTGACTCCGGGACACGCCCGGCCGACCATTCCGCCGGCCGGCATCGTGCCGTCCCCGGCCTGCCGCTCGCCTGCGCCGGTGACCGTCGCGGGTTCGGCCCGCCACCCCGAGTACCGACCGGCCGCGATGGACCACGCCCTCCCCGACACGTTGCCGGTGCCCTGGCCGGATGGCGGCGCGCATCCGCCAGCCGCCACGGTGGCGGCTCTCGAACGCGCCGCCACCGTGCTCCGGGGCGGCGGGCTGGTGGCGGTGCCGACCGAGACGGTCTACGGGCTGGCCGCGCTGGCCCTCGACGAGGCGGCCGTCGCGAGGATCTTCACCGCCAAGGGACGGCCCGCCTCCAATCCGCTCATCGTCCACGTCGCCGACACCGCCATGGCGCGCTCGCTGGCGGCGGCCTGGCCCGACGCCGCCGAACGGCTCGCCGCGGCGCTGTGGCCCGGGCCGGTGACGGTCGTCGTGCCGCGTGCCGCGGCGGTTCCCGATCTGGTCACCGCCGGCGGCGCCACGGTGGCGCTCCGCTGCCCGGCGCACCCGGTCATCCGCCGGCTCATCGCCATGGTCGGCGCGCCGCTCGCGGCACCGAGTGCCAACCGGTCGCTGCGCCTCTCGCCGACCACGGCCGGACACGTCTTCGAGAGCCTCGGCGCCCGCGTCGACCTGATCCTCGACGGTGGGCCGTGCCGCGCCGGGATCGAGTCGACGGTCGTCGACTGCACGACGGCCGAGCCGGTCGTCCTCCGCCCCGGCCCGGTGGCGGCGGCCACGCTCGCCACCCTCCTCGGCCATCCCGTCGCCGCCGCCGGCGACCGTGCCGGCGTGCCGCGGTCCCCCGGCCAGCTCCGCCGCCACTACGCACCGCGGACGCCGCTCGAGGTCGCCGCCGACGCCCCGCGCGTCGTCCGCCGGGCGATCCGCGCGGGGAAGCGGGTCGGGTGGCTGTGCCTCACGCCCGACGCGCCGGCGACGCGGGCGGTCGCCGGATCGACGGAGGCCGTCGTCGTGCCGATGCCCGCCGTGCCCGAGGACTACGGTGCCCGGCTCTACGCCCTCCTCCACGCCCTCGACCGCCGGTCGCTCGACCTGATCGTCGCCGACGCGCCCCCGGCCGAGCCGGCGTGGGACGCGATCCGCGACCGGCTCACGCGTGCCAGTTCCCCGGACGAGACAGGCGACGCTGACGGCACCGCCCCGTGACGGGATCGCGCCGGCGCCGAAGCAACGCTCAGGCGGCCACGGTGAGGATCGCCCGCAGCGCCGAGGCGATGTCGGGGTATTGGAAGCGGAATCCGGTCTCCAGCGCGACGCGCGGGATCACGCGCTGCGAGTCGAACAGCACCTGGGCGAACTCGCCGAACAGCAGTCGCAGGCCGAAGTAGGGAGCCGGCAGGAACGCGGGGCGGTGGAGTTGCCTGGCCAGCGCCTTGGTGAAGTCGGCGTTGCGGACCGGTTCCGGGGCGACGCCGTTGACCGGGCCCGAGATGCCGGCCTGATCGGCGGCATGAACGTAGAGGCGCGCCAGGTCGGCGACGTGGATCCAGGGCATCCACTGGCGGCCGTTGCCGAGAGGGCCCCCCACCCCGAGCCGGAACGGCAGCAGCATCTTGGCCAACGCCCCGCCGCCACTGCCGAGGACGATGCCGGTCCGCAGCAGCGCCACGCGGACGCCGCCCGACGCCGCCGCGAGCGCTTCGCGTTCCCACTCCACGCACACCCCGGCGAGGAAATCGCTGGCCACGGGGCTCGTCTCGATCAGTTCCTCGTCGCCGCGGTTGCCGTAGATGCCGACCGCGGACGACGAGACGAGCGTCGCCGGTCGCGACGGCGCCTGGAGCATCCCGAGGACGAGATTCCGCGTCCCGATCACGCGGCTGTCGCGGATCTTCGCCTTCTGCGCGGCGGTCCACCGTCCGTCGGCGACCGACTCGCCGGCGAGGTGGAAGACGGTATCGATTCCCGAGAAGGCCTCCGCAGGAGGGGGACCGGCGAGCGGATCCCACTTGAAGATCGGGCCGACCGAGGGGCCGAGCCGTTGGCGGGCCCGCTCCGGCGATCGCGAAAGGACCGTCGGTGCGTCGAGCAGCCGCAGCAAACGCGGCCCGACGAAACCCGTGGCACCGGTGACGAGGGCCCGCATCGCGACATCTCCGACGGCCCCGTCCGCTCCGCGCTGCCGACGACGAAACCCGTGTCGGCGCCGGGACCGATGAGGAAGTATAAACGGGTTCCTCCGCCTGCCACCTCCGCCGCGCCGCCGCGCCCTGCGACGACCAACCGGTCGAGCGGCGTGGACCCCGCCCAGCTGCCCGAGTGACCCGTGTTCGCCCGCCGCCCGCGGATCGCCGCCGCGCTCCGCCCGTTGCTGCCCCCCCGCGCCGGACTCCGCCGCGACTTGTGGGTGTCGGCGGCGGACGCCGCCGCGTTCAGCGTGATGGTCGGCTGCGGCGAGACCTACATCCCGGCGTTCGCGCTGGAGTTGGGGCTCGGCCCGGTGGCGGCGGGCATGACGGCCACCGTCCCGGTGCTCGCCGGAGCCTGCCTCCAATCGGTCACGCCATGGGGCGTCCGCCATGTCGGCACGAACCGTGGCTGGGTGGTCGGCTGCACGCTCCTCCAAGCGGCGAGTTTTTTGCCCCTGATCGTCTGGGCGCTGACCGGCCACGCCGCCCTGTGGCAGGTGCTCGTCGCGGCGAGCCTCTACTGGTCGGCGGGGATGGCGGGGGCTCCGGCCTGGAACGCCTGGATGGGCACGATGGTGCCGGAGCGGATGCGGACTCCCTATTTCGCCCAGCGCCACCGGCTCGGGCAGTTCGCCGCCTTCGCCGGGTTCGTCGCCGGAGGGCTCGTGCTGCAATGGGGGGAGTCGCGCGGCGACGCGCGCGGGGCGTTCGCCGTGCTGTTCGCGATCGCCGCGGCGTTCCGCCTCGTTTCCACCGGCTGCCTGCTGGCGTGTCGCGAACTGAAGCGCCCCGCCCAGATCATCCGCGAGGCGCCGCCGAGCGCCACTCCGCCTCTCGCCGAGCGGCTCCGCCGGCTGACGGGGTCGGGGCCGGCGGCTCTGGTCGTCTTTCTCTGGCTGTTCGCCTTCGCCTGCCAGATCTCGGCGCCCTATTTCACCCCGTTCATGCGCCGTGAATTGGGGTTCTCCTACCTCGACTTCATGACCGTCGGCGCGACCGCCTTCCTCGCCAAGGCGTTCGCGCTGCCGGCCCTCGGCCGGCTTGGGTCGCGGATCGGGTCGACGAGGCTGCTGTGGGCCAGTGCCCTGGCGGTCACCCCCCTGGTGCTGTTGTGGGTTCCGGCCGAAACGGTGCCGTACCTGGTCGCGGTCCAGGTCCTTGCGGGGTGCTGCTGGGCCGGCTACGAGCTCGCCGTCGCGCTGCTGTTCTTCGATGCCGTCGCACCGGCTGACCGGACGAGCGTCGTCACCGTCTACAACGTCGGCCATGCCGTCGCCACCGTATCGGGCGCGACCGCCGGGGCGGCGCTGCTCGAGTGGCTCGGCGAAGGGAAGTCCGCGTACGTCACGTTGTTCGTGACGTCGGCGATTCTCCGCGCTGCGGTGATCCCGCTGATGGCGCGGATCAACCGCGGCGGGAGGACGGTCGGGGCCGCGGCGGCTCCGGGGCCGGGAGCGACCGCGGCCGCAGTCCCACCGCCGGTCGCCACCGCCGTCTCGCACGAAGCCGACGACGGCGCCACCGGCTCCGCACCCGGCCCGGGCGAAGGCGAACGCCCGGTGCGGGAGACCGGCTTGCCGCGGCCGCTCGCTCAGCCGCTGATCGGGAAGCGCAGCTCGTGGAGCAAGCTGTCGAGGAACGTCCGCGCCCTGCCGTAGTCGTTGGCCGAGTAGTCGTTGACGTGGGCCTTGAGCGCGTCGATGAAGTTCGACACGGTCTGGCGGATCTTGCGGTGGTCCTCGAAATCGATGCTCCCCTGCGTCGACGCGCGGTGGGCGAAGAGCGAGTCGAGTTGCGACCGGTTTTCGGCGAAGCGGCCGTCGCGCAGCACGAGCGGATATTCGATGTGCCCGGTGAGGGGATCGAGTTGGGTCGAGTCGAGCCGCGGCGGCGTCGCCATCTTGGCGATCCGGATCGCCTGTTCCTGGGTGACCCGCGGCCCCTCCTCCTCGGCACGCTTCTCGCGGTTGGTCCGCCGCATGTCGAAGTAGGTCTCGGTCCACTTGGCGCGGTTGTCGATCTCCATCGACTTCGCCTGCTCCCAATTCTTCGCCGCCTCGGAATTGGAGAGGTTGGCCTGCCCTTCGGAATTGATCACGGCGGAGTAGCCGTAGTCGGCGGCCTGACCGGCGGTCACGGCCATGCCTGAGCCGTAGCCCCATCCGCCCCACTGGGCCGCTGCGGGGAGCGCGGCCGTCAGCGCCGCCAGCGCCGCCAGCGTCCGCCCGCCCACGAGTGGCAGGGGGTTGCGGGAGAAAACGGACCGCGGGGAGGTGACGGTGGCAGGTCGGATCGGCATGGTTTCACCACGGGCGGAAAGGAAAGGGATCGCGAACGGGACCGGTGTGACTTGAAGCTCGATTGACGGACGGCGGGCGCGTGATCGGCGATGCCGCCGCCCACCGGCGGACCACGGGCGGGGCGTTGCCGTCGGGCACTCCGCGACCGCTCCGGAGCAGCCACCCGAAAGCATAGTTCGCGGGACGGGCCCGGTCGATGCGGGCGCTCGCGGGGGAGACGCCCGACGGCGTCGGCGCCGGTGCCCTCGGCATTTCCGTCACACCTCTCACGACCCCGTCATCCCGTCGGACATCACACGTGGGTGGGGAGGCAACGGATCTGCCGGTCGGAGCGACTCTGGCCCCGGGGCGACCCGTGACCGGGGGGCGAAACTTCCGTGTGACCGATGAGACTGAACGTATAATCTGCGGTGGAACTGCCGGCGACGTCGAATCGCGCGACCCTCCGAGAAGCGGTCGCGGCGACCTTCCGGTCAGCCTTCGGAGTGACTTGCATGTCCCGTGCCGCCGCCCGCTTCAGCCATCCGTCGCCCGCCGCCGCCGATCCCTGCCACCGGGCATGGCTCGAGTCCGCCCTGCATGCCGCCCGCACGGGCGCCGCCACCGCCTGCGTGGTGCTGGCGATTGCCGGCTGCAGCAAGCCGGCGGCTCCTCCCGCCCCGCCGCGACCGGCGCCTGCTCCCGCCCCGACGGCCGCCGCCGAGCAGGCCACGCCCAGGCCGGCCGCCCCCCAGCCGCCGACCACGCCCCGACAGGCGGCCGCTCCCGCACCGGCACCAGCGCCGGCGCCGGCCAACGACGTCGATGCCGACGTCGCCGCGATCAAGGATGCCGGGAAGGCCGCGGTGACGGCTCTCCTCGGCTCGCTGTCGGCGGCCACCGACGAGGATGGTCGTGTGGCGGCGATCGACGACATCGCGAAGCTCGGCGCCGCGGCGGCGCCGGCGCTCGACAAGCTGCTCGAAGCGGCCACGCATGCGTCGGAGCGGATCCGCTGGCATGCCGTCCGGGCGATCGGGCGGATCGGCCACGATGCCGCGCCGGCGATCCCGGCGCTGATCGACGCGCTCGGCGACGCCGACCCGATCGTCGTCACCCAGGCCGCCGCAGCGCTCGGTGAGATCCGCGCCGACGACCCGCGCCACGCTGCCGATCTGCCCGCCGCCGAGGCGGACCGGTTCGCGAAGGCCCTCGATGCCCTCGTCAAGGCCAGCAGCCATGGCGACGCCCGCGCCCGTCGCGCGGCGCTCAAGGGCCTGAAAGCCTTCAACGCCGGTCCCGAGACGCTCGGGCCGCTGTTCGTCCGCTTGCTGTCCGACTCCGATCCGTCGGTGATCCTGCCGGCGCTGCGGAGCCTCGCCGACATCGGTGAACCGGCGGTCCCGCTGCTCCGCAAGGCGCTGCAGGATCCCAAGGCGCGCTACTGGGCGAGCATCGCGCTGATGGAGATGGGGCCCGAGGCGGCTCCTGCCACCGACGACCTGATCGCCCTCCTCGGCACCGGCGAGATCGATGAGCGGATGCAGGCCGGGCTGGCGCTGGCCGCGATCGGCGAGCCGGCGGCCGCCGCGACCGACGAATTGGCCGCGCTCCTCGAGACGCCCGACGGGGCCCTGCGGTTCACCGGGGCCTATGCGCTGGGGCGCGTCCGCGGCGCGGGCGCCGATGCGGCCCTCGAAAAGGCCGCCGCCGACCCCGACGCCTTCCTCGCGACGATCGCGGCCTGGGCGCGGGCACGGATCCATCCCGACGACGTGGCCCTCGTCGACGCGGCCGTCACCCGGCTCGGCGAGGGATTGAAGAGCGACCGCCCCAACGTTCGGGCCGCGTCGCTGCGCGGCCTGGCCGACCTCCGTGGGGCGATCGCCGACGAGCGCGAAGCGGCGGTGGCCCAGGACATGGTCCGACTCCTCGCCGATCCGAAGCCCGACGTGTCGATGGCGGCCGCCGAGGCGCTGGTGCAGATGGGGCCGACGGCCGTCGCCACGCTCGAAGAGGCCCTCGGCGACCCGAGCCTGCGGATGACGGCCGTCCAGCTGCTGGCGGCGCTCGGCAAGCTCTCGCATCCGGCGGTCGACTCGCTCACCAAGGCCCTCGAAGAAACCGACACGCTCGTCCAGGGGGAGGCGGCGCTGGCGCTGGCGAGCGTCGGTTCGGAAGCCGCCGAGGCGATCCCCGGGCTGGTGCGGATCCTGACCGCCCCGGCCGCTCCCGACACGGCCGAACCATCGGCGACCGATGCCGTCGGCACCGTTGCCGGGAACCGGCTCGCGGCGGCCTACGCCCTGGGCAAGATCGGTCCCGCGGCGACCGCGGCCGTCGCCCCGCTCGTGGCGCTGGCCGACAAGGGGGACGACCCGATGCTCGCCACGATGGCCTCCTGGGCGCTGCTCAAGATCGAGCCGGGGAACGCGAAGCATTTCGAGCAGGCTGTCCCGCGGCTCCGCAAGGCGCTGCGGTCGGACCGCGAGCTGGCGCGGGTCGAGGCTGCCCGGGCGCTCGGTGAGATCGGGGCGTCTGCCAAGAGCGCGATCCCGATGCTGGAGCTGATGTCCGACGGCGATCCGTCGGAAGCGGTGCGGGCGGCTGCCGCCGCGGCCCTGCGGGCCCTCAAGAACGGCGCCGAGGCACGGTAGCCTGGCGGTTCCGTTCCCGACAGCGCGGCCGGCGCTGCGGGTCGGGAAAGCTGGGGGGCCGGGAGCGGCGCGGAGGCGGGCAGCTGAACCGCCGCCGATAGGCAGCCGATTGGACGGGTGAGGTCCCGGCGGACGGTTTCCGCGGGGCAGACTCCCGTCGAATCGGCCCCGCGATGCTTCCACGCTGGCTCGACCACCTCTGGCTGACCCGCTTCTCGCTGCCGGCGGGTGAGCGGATCCTCTGCCGTCACGTCCTCGCGCGCCGGCCGGCCCGGATCCTCGAGCTCGGCCTCGGGAACCTGCGCCGTGCGGAACGGCTGCTCCATCTCGCCGCCGACAGCGCCCGGGGCACTCCCGTCACCTACGTTGGCATCGACCGGTTCGAAAGCCGGCAGCCGGCCGAGGGCCCGGGTGTGTCGCTCAAGGAGGCCCACCGGCGCCTCCATGGGCTGGGCAGCGTAAGGCTCGTGCCCGGCAACGTCGACAGCACGCTATCGCGATTGTGCAACCATATCGGCGCGTTCGACCTGGTGGTCGTCGCTGCCGACACGCCCCCCCGCGAGCTCGAGCGCGCGTGGCTGTTCGTCCAGCGGCTCGTCGGCACCGACACGACGGTGTTCGTCGAGTCGCGCGGCGGCACGTGGGTGCCGCTGTCGCGGTCGCAACTCGCCGACCTGGCCAGCGCCTCGGTCCAGCGCCGCGCCGGCTGACGCCGCCCCCGGGCCGGCAGCGGCCGCGACCGTGGCACGCCCACGACGGCGGCAGTACATTGCGAGCCGGTCCTTCGGGCAGCCGTCTCCCGGCGCCCGATCCCCTCGGCTCGTCCACCCATGCCCGCCCCGCGCACGCTGCTCGACAAGATCTGGGACGACCACGTCGTCTGCGCCCCGCCCGGTGAACTCGCGCTGGTGTACGTCGACCGCCACCTCGTCCACGAGGTGACCAGCCCGCAGGCCTTCGAAGGGCTGCGGCTGGCCGGCCGGCGCGTCCGCCGCCCGGAGGCGACGTTCGCCACACCCGACCACAACGTCCCGACCACCGACCGGCGGCTGCCGATCGCCGACCTGATCTCGCGGCAGCAGATCGACACGCTGCGGAGCAACTGCCGCGAGTTCGGGATCCGTCTGTTCGACCTCGACGACGCCGACCAGGGGATCGTCCACGTCATCGGCCCCGAGCTCGGGATCACGCAGCCCGGGATGACGATCGTCTGCGGCGACAGCCACACTGCGACCCACGGGGCCCTGGGGGCCCTGGCCTTCGGCATCGGCACGAGCGAGGTCGAGCACGTCCTCGCCACGCAGACGCTCCGCCAAGCGAAACCGCGGTCACTCGAAATCCGCGTCGACGGTCGGCTCGCCCCCGGCGTGACCGCCAAGGACCTCGTCCTGTACATCATCGGCCGGCTGTCGACCGAGGGGGGAACGGGCTTCGTGATCGAATACACCGGATCGTGCATCCGCAGCCTCTCGATGGAGGAGCGGATGACGGTCTGCAACATGTCGATCGAAGCCGGGGCCCGGGCCGGGATGATCGCCCCCGACGCCGTGACCTTCGACTACCTCCGCGGCCGCGACTTCGCGCCGCGCGACTTCGATGCCGCGGTGTCCCGCTGGGAGCGGCTGCCGAGCGATCCCGGCGCCGTCTACGACCGCAGCGAACGCTTCGACGCCGCCGCGATCGTGCCGCAGGTCACCTGGGGCACGAACCCCGCCGAGGTCGTCGGGATCGACGGCTGCGTCCCCGACCCGGCGTCGTTCGCCGATCCCGGACAGCGCGACGGGGCGACCCGATCGCTGGCCTACATGGGTCTCGCCGGGGGCACGCCGATCGTCGGCATCCCGATCGACCGGGTGTTCATCGGCTCCTGCACCAACAGCCGGATCGAGGACCTTCGCGAGGCGGCGCGCACCGTCCGCGGCCACCGCGTCGCCAGTAGCGTCCACGCGATGGTCGTGCCGGGGAGCGGGCGCGTGAAGCGGCAGGCCGAGGCCGAGGGGCTCGACCGCGTGTTCCGCGACGCCGGTTTCGAATGGCGCGAGGCGGGGTGCAGCATGTGCCTGGGGATGAATCCCGACACGCTCGCGCCGGGTGAGCGCTGCGCCTCGACGAGTAACCGCAATTTCGAGGGGCGGCAGGGGAAGGGGGGGCGGACGCACCTCGTCTCGCCGGCGATGGCGGCCGCCGCGGCGGTCGCCGGCACGTTCGTCGACGTCCGCACCTGGCCGACCGACGCCTGAACCGAGAGGAGCCACTCAGGGGAGCGACATGGAGCCGTTCACGGTCCACACCGGGGTCGTCGCCGCGCTCGACCGGGCGAACGTCGACACCGACCAGATCATCCCGAAGCAGTTCCTCAAGCGGATCGAGCGCACGGGGTTCGGCAGGTTCCTGTTCTTCGACTGGCGCTTCCGTCCCGACGGCAGCCCCGATCCGGCCTTCGAGCTCAACCGCCCCGAGGCCGCCGGGGCGACGATCCTCCTGGCGCGGCGCAACTTCGGCTGCGGCTCGAGCCGCGAGCACGCCCCGTGGGCGCTGGCCGACTACGGTTTTCGTGCGGTGATCGCCCCGAGCTTCGCCGACATCTTCCATTCCAACTGCTTCCAGATCGGCATGCTCCCGATCGCCCTCGCCGATGCCGACGTCGAGGAGCTGTTTCGCCGCGCGGCGGTCGCGGCCCGCGACGGCCGTCAGCTCCGAGCCGTCATCGACCTCGCCGCCGGCACCGTGGCCGTCGACGCGCCGGGCGACGCTCCCTTCCAGCGCTCGTTCACGGTCGACCCGTTCCGCCGCGACTGCCTGCTCCGTGGCCTCGACTCGATCGCCCTGTCGCTGGCACACGGCGCGGAGATCGACGCCTGGGAGCGGGCCCACGGGATCGCCCCCGGCGCCGGGGCGTCGTCCCCATGAACGCCCGCCGGGGATTTTTCCGTGCGGGCCTGGCGGCAGTGGCCGGGGGGCTCGTCGGCCGGTCGTGGGGCGCCGACGTGCAGCCGGCCACGGTCACGCCGCTCGACGGCTTCGACACCGCCGGGCCGGTGACCGTGACCCGGACGGGACAGACGCTGTCGTTCCTCGATCCGTCCCGCCGCCGGATGGTCGCCGCCGATCCGGCCGAACCGACGAAACGCTGGACCGCCCTCGGCGCCGACGGGGGCGCCGCGGACGTCCCCGGGACGGTGGCCGCGATCGCCAGCCTCGACTCGAGCACGATGCTCGTGCTCTGGAACGACGGCGGGGAATGGGCGCTGCGTGCCCACCGCGTCCGCCCCCCGGGGACCGACGGAGCCGAGGCCACGCTCCAGACGGTGGCGCTGGGCCGTGCCGACGGCGACAGCGCCGGCCGGCACGTCGATCTGGTGATCAGCCCGTCGCGCACGCTGTTCGCCGTGGTCGGCCTGCCCGCGCCGCTACCGCCGATCCTCCGCGGACGGATCACCGGCGTCCGCCTCGACGCTCCGTCGGAGCGCCGCTGCCCCGCGCTCGACGGCCGGGAGGTGGCGGCGCTGACGTTCGGCCCCGGCGACGAATGGGTCGTGTTCACGATCGCACCCGGGGCGGACGCCGCGGCGCGGCTGGAGTGGTACGCGTCCTCGGGGGGCGGGGCGCTGATGGCCCTCGACACGGGCCTCCCCGGCGTGAGAGACGTCGCCTGGGACACGGAGACCGGGCGTTTGTTCGCGCTGGCCGGAGTCGAGGGGTCGGCAACACATCCGCCGGGATTGTGGCGTCTCGACGCCGAGTTGACCGGGGTCCGACAGACCTGCCGCCCGGTGTGCGTCGCCCGTGTCGGAGCGGCACACGGGCTGGTGTGCCTGCCCCGGCAGGTTGTGATCGTCAGCCACACCGACGGCAGCGGCGGGCTGGTGAGGATCACCGTTCCGGACCGGCCGGCCGATGCCGCCGCCGCGCCGCAGGAGGGCCGATGACCGCGTCACGCCGCCAACGGATCGAGGCCCTGCTCCGCGACGACCCGGGCGACACGTTCCTCCGCTACGGCCTGGCGCTGGAGATGGCGCAGGAAGGGGAGATCGACGCGGCGACGGCGATCTTCGCCGACCTGGCCACGGCCTCCCCGGCCTACGTGCCGGCGTTCCACATGGCCGGCCGCCACCTCGCGGCCAGTGGCCGGATCGCCGAAGCGCGGCGCTTCCTCCGCGACGGCATCGAAGAGGCACGGCGCCAGGGGCAGGACCACGCCGCCGGGGAGATGGCCGAGCTCCTGATGGAACTGGGCGCTCACGGTGCCGACGACTGACAGCCCGCGCCGCGCTCCGGGCCGCCGGTGATCGTGAAGCCGAGATCGGCGATCAGCGCCTCGTCCGCGGCCGGGGGCTGCCCCTTCGTCGTCAGGTAATCGCCGACGAAGATCGAATTGGCGGCGTACAGCGCCAGCGGCTGCAGGCTGCGGAGCTGGATCTCCCTGCCACCGGCAACGCGGATCTCGGAGGCGGGATTGACCAGCCGCATCATCGCCAGCCCGCGGAGGCAATCACGCGGCGTGAGCCGGGCGCTGCCCCCCAGCGGCGTGCCGTCGATCGCGGTGAGGAAATTGAGCGGGATCGACTCGACGCCGAGGGCGCGGAGTTCGAAGGCCATGTCGACGAGGTCGTCGGGGTCCTCGCCCATCCCCATGATCCCGCCGCTGCACAGCTCGAGGCCGGCGTCACGGCAGGCGGCGAGGGTGGCGACACGGTCGGCGTGGGTGTGGGTGCTGCAGACCGACGGATAGTAGCGGGCGCTGGTGTTGAGGTTGTGATTGACCTTGTCGACTCCGGCGTCGGCCAGACGCCGCGCTTGGCCGGGGGTGAGCAACCCGAGGCAGGCGCAGACGTTGAGCTCGTGGCGCGCCTTGATCTGCGGGACGATCGCGCAGACCGCGTCGATCTCACGTTCCGACGGTCCGCGCGCCGAGATCACGATGCAAAACGTCTTCGCCTGCCGCTCGGCCGCGAGCCGTGCGGCGTCGAGGATCGTGTCGGGGGCGAGCAGGTTGTATCGCGGGATGTCGGCCGTCGAGATCTTCGACTGCGAGCAGTAGCCGCAGTCCTCGGGACACAGCCCGCTCTTGGCGTTCATCAGGAAGAACAGCTGGACGGTGTCGCCGAAATGGCGGCGGCGGATTCGGTAGCTCGCCGCGAGGACCTCGAGGAGCTCGGCGTCGGCCGAAGTGACCACGGCGCGGGCCTCCTCCCGGCTGATCCCGTCCCCGGCGAGCACGCGCTCGGCGAGGCCCATCCACCCTCCAGAGGGGATCGACGGCGAATCCGCCGGCAACGGCGGGTTCAGCGGAACGGTCCCGGGAGGGGCGACGGGAACGGTGCTCATCCAGATTCCTCCTCGAGACGAACGGCACGGACGCCGGTCGGGTGCTCCGCGGCGGCGGCCCGGAACGGCCGTGGCCGGTGAATGTAGGCGAGGGGGGCGGCGCCGGAACAGTCCCCGTAGTTTCCCCGGCATCGCCGGCGGAGGTGCCGACGGGGGCGGAGATTCCGGTGATCCGGGCAGGCCCGGCGTTACCCGCAAAAGCTTTGACTTCGGATCGACCGATACACCCAGGGAACGACCTGCCCCATCCGAGGACGTGCCAGCCATGCTCCGCCACCGTCTTCCCGCGACCCTCCTGCCTGCGGCACTGTCCGCGGCGACGTTCGCGATGGCGCCCGCGGCAGCCGCGGAGAGGCCCCAGCAGAAGGCCCACTCCGTCGTCGCCCAATCCACCGAAGCGACCGCCGCCACGGGGCGCAAGCCGTTGGCGAAGCGGATCGCCGCCGCCAACCAGCCGATCCGGACCTCCGGTCCCGAATGGCCGATCCCCGGCACGGAGCCGGCAGCCGCGGTCGTCGCCCCGCTCGGCGACACGCTCGGCACGGCGACGGCCGAAACCACCACGGCGCTGCCCGTGGCACCGCCGGCGCTGCCCACCGATCCCGCGCTGGTCGTCGACGTGCCGCATCCGCCGGAGTCGATCGACCCGGCGATCGCCCTCCCCGGGCAGCTCGACGAAGCCCTCGTCGTCGTCATCGCACCGGCCGCGGAAGAGAATGCGTTCGAGCCCACGGCTGCGGTGCCCGTGATCGCCGCCGCCGATCCGCTCGCGGGCGCCGACGACGTGCCACCGGCAGACGCGATCCCCGAGCCGGCGGTCGCCGCAACGCCACGCCGGGTGGTCCCGGTTCCCCGTGTCAACGCAGCGCTCGTCGCCCCTCCGGAAACCCCGTCGTCGACTCCGATCCTCGACCGGTTCCGCGACACGCTCGCCCGCTGGCCGCGTCCGTTCGGCCTGCTCTCGGGGAGCGACTCCGTCGCCCACACCCATCAACCATCCGCACCGGCCCGCACCCGCCAGGCCCAGGTGCAGCCACCGCGGCCGCGGAGCGCGTCGCGCCGTCCGACGACCGCGCCGATCACGGTCGCCGATGGCCCGGCCGTCGAGCCCGCCGAGGCCGTCACCCCGGTGATCGCCGAGACCGTCGTCGCCGACTCGTCGACCACGGGGGACCAGACCGTGCAGTGGGTGGCGGCCGAAATTGGTGCCGAGTCTGCGGTGGCCGACTCCGCCGAGATCGCAGCGCCCGTCGTGGCCGAGTCCACCCCGACCGCGACGATCGACCCCGACGCCGGCGATCGCACCACGGCGGCCGGAGCCGAGGTGCTCGCGCTCGTCGCCGGCGACCCGGCACTCCCGACCGAATCGCCGACCGAATCGTCCACCGACGAGCAGGGTGCCGACGAGCCCTTCGCCGGTGCTCGGGCGACCGATGCCCTGGTGGCAGGGCCGATCGACAGCGACGCGCCGGTGGAGACCATCGACCCGGCCGCCGCCCCCGATTCCATCGCCATCGCTGACGATGCCGCCGCCAGCGATCCGGCCCCCGGCGACGAGGCCACGGCGACCGATGCCGTCGCGGCGACCGATGCCGGCACGCCGGCCGCCATCGCTCCTGCACCGGTCCCGCGCACGCACCTCGCCGAGCACTCCGCGGCCCGGCACCCGCCCGCACCGCAGCGCGAACTGCTCATCGACCGGCTGCGTGGCGCGTTCAACCGCCTGCCGCGGCCGCTCGGCCTGATCCCGCGCACGGCGCCCCAGGCGGGTGCCGTCGCCGCTCGGCCGGCGCCGAGCCGGCAGGCCCGCCCCCAGCACCTCGCGGGGCGGACGCCGGACATCCGGGGATCGGCCGGCACCGGTGCCCCCCTCCCGACGACCTCGGCAATCGCCCGCACCGTCGACCCGGCCAGCGCCTCGGTACCACTGGCGGATGACGGCGCCGCGCCGGCCACCTCCGGCACGGCGGCAGCCGCAGCCGTCACCACCGCCGGAGGCATGGCGATCGCGATCGAAGAGCCCCGCCGCGACGAGGCCGCGGCCGCCGAGGCGGCCACCGACAGCGTCGCGCTGGAATTGACCGGCCTGCCGGAAACGATCGGGGTCGACGCGCCGTTCGAGTTCACGATCGCGATCCACAACGCCAGTGACAGGACGATCCGCGGCGTGGTCGCCAGGGTGTTCTTCGCCGAGGGGATCGAGCCGGTGGTCGCGGAAGGACTCGCGGCACGCCTCGCCCCGGGTGTGATCGCGTTCGACGCGATCGCCAGCATCGAGGCCGGTGAAACGGCCACCGCGACGATCCGGGCCGTCGGGGTCGTCGCCACCGCAGTCGACTACCGGATCGACCTGTCGTGTGCCGAACTCGAAGCACCGCTCTGCACCGACGGCACCGTGACGGTGACCGCCCCGGAATCGCCGTGAGCGCGGCCGTCAGGCGAGACCGAGCGGAAACGGCGACAGCAGCTCGAGGCCATCGGCGGTGACGAGGTAGTCGTTCTCCAGCCGGATCCCGCAGTGGAGCCCCTCGCCGTACAGGGCCGGCTCGACGGCGATCACCTCCCCCTCGGCGAGCGTGTCGTCCCACGCCGGGTTGAGGTGCGGCGCTTCGTGGACGAACAGGCCGATGCCGTGCCCGAGGTGGCTCGACCAGCTCCCGACCGGAGCGGCCGCCAGCCATTCCTGGACCGTGGCGTAGATGTCGCGGCAGCGGACGCCGGGGCGGGCCATCCGCTCGACGATCCCGAACGCGCCGCAGACGTGCTCCCAGGCGGCGAGCTGCCGGTCGGTCGGACGGCCGTCGACGGCGAGCGTCCGCGCGTTGTCGGCGAAATACCCGCGGAACGCAGGGCCGAGATCGAGGATGAACAGATCACCGGCCCGGCAGTCGAGCGGCCGTGGCGCTCCGCCGCGGAGGCCGCTGGCGTAGTCGTTGCCGGTGCCGGTGAGCATCTCGCCGCAGGAGCGCACCGCAGCGGCCTGGAGCGCCGAAAAGACATCCAGCTCGCAGACACCCGGGCGGACGATCTCGCGGGCGACGCGGTACATCTCCCCGGTGGCGGCGATCGCCTGGCGCAGCAGGGCCAACTCGTCGGGGTCCTTCCTCCGCCGTGCCTCGACGAGGTGCGGCTCGATGTCGACGAGCTCCGCCGAACCGAGCATCCGACCGACATGGGGCGGGCAGGCGGACCATTCGACGCCGACGCGGCGGAGCGGCCCGCGCGCCGCCAGCCAGCCGGCAGCCGCAGCGGCGCTGGCCTGCCGCTGGTCCATCCGCAGCGTCGAGCGCCACTTCGCCTCGTAGGTGACGATCTCGTCGGCGGCCGCCAGCGGGGCCGGGCGGTCGGGGCAGACGAGCAGGGCGTTCCCGGCGGCGTCGAGGCCGACCAGCGGGGCGAACCGCCAGTCCCAGCGCGGCCCGGTGAGGTACTGGACGTGCTCGGGCAGGACGACGAGCACGGCGTCGAGGTCGAGCGGCGCGAGGCGCTCGAGCAACCGCCGTTGCCGCTGCCGGCAGGCAGCCGGGTCGAGCCAGGGCTTGCCATCCATCGGGCGAGACTCCGCCGGGCGGCAGCGACCGTCCCCCGGCTCCGTCCCCCGGTGCCGGCGCGGTCGGCCGGAGGGGGCGGTGAGAGTGTAGCCGGCCGGCAGGCCACGCGGTGGCGCGGCGGTGGCTCCCGCCCGGCCGCGGCTCAGCCGCCGGCGCCGTAAACCAGCGCCCGCGTGGGCAGCGCCCGCTGACGGCGCCGGAGGCGCGGCGGCAGGGCCATCAGCGATTCCGCCACCGCCTCGAGGTCGTCGTCATCGGGAGCGACGACGCTCTCCAGACCGGGCTCGGCCACCAGGGCCATCCAGGCACGGCTGACGTCGTCGGCGCCCTCGGCGGAGGCGAGCTCCGGCTCGAGCACGACCGCGATCGACCGGATCGGCAGGCAACGGACCGCGGCCGGCGCGTCGCCGACGGTGAGCGTGCCGGTGATGAACGGCGATGCAGGGCGCGCGGGTCGGGCGGGGGACAGCACGGGCATCGTGGGACTCCTGCTTCCGACGGTTCGGGGCCACGCGGCAGTCGCTCCGCGTCGGCCCCTGAACTTCATGCACGTTCGATGCCGGATGAAGATTCGCCGCCGGAATGCCGAAGGCGTCGCGAAACGGTGCGTGCTCCCCGCGCCGTCAGCCCAGCTTCACGGGCGACGGCGGGGGCAGGGAAGGGAGTGACGGCTGCGGAGACCGTGGGGCGTCGAGCGGTTTGCAAGAATTGCAATGCCGTCGTCGCCGGGGCACGGGGGCCTGGCCGTCAAAACGGGATGCCGTCGGCACCGAAGTCCGGGTCGAGATCCGCTTCGTCGCGACGGTCGCCCCGGGGGGCGTCGACGCTGGAGGTCTCGCGGACCTCGCGGAGGGCGTCGCGGAGCTGCGCGGCCCGCTCGTAGTCCTCGGCGCGGACGGCGTCGGTGAGCTGCTCGTCGAGCGTCCGGCCGACGTCGTAGCGCTCGCGGACGCTCTCACGCATCTGTTCGAGGCGACGGACCAGCTCGTCCTCCGAATAACGGTCGGCGGCGTCGTAGCGGGCGAACAGGTCGCGGAACCGGTCGAGCCCGGCGTTGATCTCGCTGATCGCGATCGCCGGCCGCTTCTCCTCGAGGGCCGCCAGCGCCCCGGCCTGGACCCGGTGGAAGAGCACGAACGGCCGGTACTGCTCGTGCGACAGCGTCCATTCGTCGTCGGGGGAATGCTGCCGGACGAAGTCCATGAAGGCGAGGCTGTGGTCGGCATCCCGGGCGGCGCGGCGGTATTCGCGGAGCGACAGCCAGCAGATCCGGCGGTGGTAGTACTGGACGAACTCGCGGTCCGCCTCCGCGCACTGCTCGCGGCTGAGGCGGAACGTGTCACCGGCGCGGATCGCCTCGCCGACGAGGTAGTCGTAGTACGTCTCGGCGCCGTGCGGAAACATCCCGTCGGGGCGGCGCTCGGTCTCCATCTGCAGCAGGCCCATGTCGACCCGCATCTGCAAGACTTCCCGGCCGGCACGCGTCTTTACGAGGCGGGCGCTGACCTCGCCGGGATTGAAAGCCCAGCCCTTGAGAACGCTGTCGATGTCGCGGGGGGAGGGCATTGGCGTCTCGTCGTCGAGGGACCCCGGCGCGGGCGGCGGCACGGGGTGCGAATCCTTCACGACTGAGTATAGCAACGCCCTGGGCCCCTCGGCGGCGGGCGGCGTCATCCGTCGGCGCCACGCCGCAGCGACTTTTTCCGGGCGGTCCGCCGCTTGTCGTCGAGACGGTCGGCGACCGCCGACCGCGGCACGCGCGTCGGACGGCGGCGGCGCGGCACGACCAGCGCCGCGGCCACCAGCGCGGACAGTTTGGCGACGCAGTCGGCGACGTTCCGCGCCCGCTCGCGGTGGACCTGGCTGGTGATCAACACCGCCCCGTCGGCCGCCAGGCGCCCCGCGGCCCGCGCCGCGAGCCGCTGCCGGGCCGCGGCGTCGAGGCCGGGGCACCGTTCCGGCGCGAAGCGGAGCACGGCCTTGGTGGCGGTCTTGTTGACGTGCTGGCCGCCGGGGCCGCTGGAGCGCACGAATTGCCAGTCGAGCGCCGCGGCGGGGATCACCACGCGGCCACCGGCAACGGGGATCTCCTTGGGAAGTGCCATCGGCTGTACCTTATCCGTCCGTGGACAAAGCCGTCCATGGCCTGTGTCCACTCGGGCGACCGCGGGAAACGCCGCGGGTTTCCCGGACCGGCGGCAGCCGCGGTGGAGAACGGCCGAGGAGACCACACCGATGTCCGGACGACGCTCCCGCGATCGCACGCGTTCCCCCGTCCAACCGCGCCGCGCCCTGCTCGCTGCCATGGGGGGCGCCGGGCTGGCGGGAATGCTCCGGGCCGACGGTGCGGTTCCGGCCGATCTCTCCCCCCGCACCGGCGAGGACTGGCCCGTGTTCCTCGGGCTTTCGGGCAACGGGCGGAGCAGTTTTGCCCCACTGCCGACGCCGTGGCCCGCCGCCGGGCCGAAGGTAGCGTGGCACGTCGAGCTCGGGGAGGGCTACGGCCCACCGGCGGTCGCCCGGGGGCGCGTGGTGATCTTCGACCGCGTCGGCCCCGAGACCCGACTCCGCGCGCTCGACGCCGAAACGGGGCGCGTCCTCTGGCAGCAGCTCGCCCCGTCCGCCTACGTCGACATGTTCGGATACGACGGCGGGCCGCGGACGGCACCGGTGATCGCCGACGACGCGGTGGTGAGCTACGACCCCGAAGGTCGGCTCGTGTGCCGCGCCCTCGACGACGGCGCCCCGCGCTGGGAGGTCGACACGACGGCGCGGTACCACGTGATCCGCAACTTTTTCGGCGTCGGCGCCGCGCCGCTGCCGCTCCTCGAGGGCGCCGAGCGCCTCGTCGTCGTGCCGGTCGGCGGCAGCCCACCGGGATCGCGCCCCGTGGCCCCGGACCGTCTCGACACGGTGCGCCCGCTCGACAGCGGCCTGGTGGCGTTCGACCTCGCGACCGGGGCGGAGCGGTGGCGGGCCGGCGCCGAACTGGCCAGCTACAGCTCGCCCCTGGCGACGACGATCGCCGGCCGACCGCGGATCGTCGCCTGGATGCGCGACCGCCTGCTGCTCGTCGATCCCGCGGCGGGCACCGTGCTGGCCAGTCACCCGTTCCGCGCCGACGAGCTGTTCAGTGTCAACGCCGCCAACCCGGTCGTCGTCGGCAGCGAGATCCTCCTGTCCGAGACCTACGGCCCGGGGAGCGTGCTCCTCGACGCGGCGGGCGACGGGCTCGCGGTGGTCCGCGAGGATCCACCCGCCAGCCGCCCCGCCCGGGCGCTGCGGGCCCACTGGGCGACACCGGTGGTCCACGACGGGCACGTCTACGGGTCGAGCGGCCGCAATGCCGGCGACGCCCAGTTCGTCTGCGCCGACTGGCGGACGGGGCGGATCGCGTGGGCCGAGCCGGGGCTCGGCCGGGCCAGCGCGGCGCTCGTCGACGGCCACCTCGTCGTCCTCGGCGAGTACGGCGACCTGCTCCTCGTGCGCGCGACGCCCGAGCGCTTCGCGGAGGTCTCACGAACCCGGCTGCTCGACAAGGGGCGCGAGCTGCTCGTCCCTCCCTGCTGGGCGGCACCGGTGATCGCGCGCGGGCTGCTCCTGGTGCGCGGCCGCGGCCGGCTGGTGTGCGTCGATTTGGCGGGGTGAGTCGGGCACCGCAGCCGTCCGTCGAAGCGCCTCCGCGGCGCGGCTGTCAAGAGGTCGAAGGACCGCGCCGACCAGCGCCGTCGCGCGGTCTCCCGACGAGCGCCGCGGCCGCGTTTCGGCGGGTCGTGAAGTTCTCTGGACAGCCCTCGCGGGGGCGTCCCATACTTCGCCCAGTCCGGTGCCGAGGGGTTCGGAAGGGCGCGACGGCGCGACGTCCCGACCGGTTCGTGGAGTGGGTGACGGTTCCATGCTGCACGCCTCGATCAGTGAGATCACGACGCTCCGCTGGGAGCTGTGCCGCGAGATCGAGCATCTCGTCCGGCACGGGTTCGATTGCATCGGACTGTGGCGGACCAAGGTCTCCGATCTCGGCACCGACGAGGTCCGCTCGTTGCTGCGGCGGTCCGGGATCCGGGTGTCGAGCCTGCAGTCGGCCGGAGGGTTCACCGGCGGCGACGGCCGGTCGTTCCGCGAGAGCCTCGCCGACGCCCGGGAGGCGATCGCCGAGGCCGCCTTCCTCGGATGCCCCACCCTGGTGATCCACACTGGCTGCCGGGGGGGCCACACGGTAGGCCATGCCCGGCGCCTGGTGCGCGAAGCCCTCCACGCCCTCGCCCCGCTGGCGGGAGCGAAGGGGGTGACGTTGGCCCTCAAGCCGTTCCATCCCGCCGTCGCCCCCGGGTGCGGGCTCCTCGGCGGGTGGGCGGAAACCGCGGCGCTCGTCGAGGAATGCGATCACCCGGCCGTCGGCCTGGCACTCGACTGCTGGCAATTCGCGGCCGACCCGGCGTTTCGGGCCGCGCTACCGCATCTCGCCGCGGCCCTGGCCGTGGTTCAGGTCGCCGATGGCACCGGCACGCCGTGCGCGGCCGGGGAACGCCTGCCCCCCGGCCTGGGAGCACTGCCACTGGCGGACGTCGTCGGCGCCCTGGTCGCCGCGGGCTACGAGGGCGATCTCGAGTTCGACCCCGTCGGTGAAACCGTCGAATGCCTCGGCTACGACGGCGTCCTCGGCCGCGTCCGGCGCGTCGCCGACGCCTGGTCGCTCGAGGCCGCCGGGCAGCGGGTCGTGGCGCGGCCGGCGCGGATCCGTGCACCGCGCCCCACCGCCGCCGCGGTCAACTGACGGCCGGCGCCGCGGGCGGAGTCCAGGCCCGCGCCCTCTGCCGGTCAGCGGCCGGCCCGTTTCGCAGCCGGCATCCTCAGGTCCCAAGCCTCGACCCAGTCGGTCTCCACCGGTTCGAGGCCGAAATCGGTACGCAGTCGGCGGTCGAAGTCTTCCATGTGGGCCGCGCCGTAGAAGATCGCGATCCGCCGCCGACCTGCCTTGATCTGCTCGCCGAGGACCTCGAGCGCCGCGGCATTGCGGTCGGTGATCAGGGTCGACCCGTCCTCGCCGCCGAAGGCACTGGTGAGGACGTCCATGTCGGTGAACTGCTCGGCCATCATCCGCCGCAGGCGGACCGCCCGGGCGGCATCCGACGAAAACAGCATCCCGAACAGTTCGCCGACGCCGACGTCGCCGCCTCCCCGGCCGGCATCGCGCTCGGCCCGTTTCATCCCCTCGCGCATCATCTTGCCGAACATCGACCACCACGATTCGCCGCGCCGCTCCATGGCGGCGTCGAATTCCTTCGGCGACAGGTCGGCATGGAGGAAATTGGCGGCCGTGTAGTCGACTTTTTCGAGCTGGAATTCGAGCCCCAGCACTCCGGTGAGGCCGTGCTGGGCCGAGCCGATCATCCCCGAAGGCTTCCGCCCCTTCTGCGGGATCCGGGCGTTGTCGGGGGCGACGAGCTCGTAGAGAACCGCGTCGTAATCGCGGAACAGCCGGTCGAGGAGGGCGTAGTAGGAGCCGTTGCCGACGTGCACGGCGCCGACGAGATCGACCTCGAGCGGCGCACGACCGGCCGCGGGGTGCCGCTCGCGGTAATGGACGACCGACGTGTCCAGCGACACCGGGTCGCCGCGCTCGTCGCGGAGGAGGCGGATGAAACCGACTTCGTCCGCCGCCGCACGGGCGCCGTGGGGTTTCTCGGCCACCGCCGCCGGCTCGTCACCGCGCGTCACCTGGCCGCGCTGGGCGAAGGCCGCCAGGCCCGCTCCCCCGGCGACGGCCAGCAGCACGACCACTGCCTTCTTCCCCACCTTGCCGCATCCGCCACACATGCCTCGTCTCCCGCGGGTTCCACGGTCCCATCCAGCGACGACCCTGCATTCGATGAGCCGGGAGGGGCCCGGCCCACCATGCAGGATACCCCGGTCGGCCCATGCTGCCAGCCTTGCGACCGGCACGGTCGGCAGGGTCAGCCGCGCCGGCAGGGTCAACCAACTTTCGTCAACTCGGTCGACCCGCACGACCGATACCTCGGGAGGAATCCGCAGACGCGGAAGACCCGCTCCTGCTCCCCAGGACATACTGCGATGGCCACACACTTGCGGCTCTCACGCGTATCGCGACTGCTCTGCCTCCTCGGGGCCGCCTGGACGGCGACCGCGACGGCGCGGGCCGGTGACTGGCTGCCGCTCCTGCCGGATCAGAACTTTTACGACTTCCAGTTGTTCGCGCCCCCCGATCTCCAGGAATACGAGATCTGGCCGGAGGCCGACGAGGGGCTGTTCTTCAGCTACGACCGGCTCTACTGGGGCATCACCGTGCCCCGCGTGGTGCCGGTCGGCAACACGCAGTTCTTCCCGGTCGAGCCGCTCAACCCGCTGGTCGCCCAGCAGCTCAACAACGCCCCGGGGAGCGTCTCGGGCGTGATCATCTACGGCACCGACCAGCTCAACCTGTCGCTCGACACCAGCTGGATGCGGACCAAGATGAGCTGGGGCAACCGCTTCGAGGGCGGTTGGATCTACAACGACCAGGGCGTGCTGATCTCGTACTTCGACAGCGGCCCGCAGTCGCAGAGCTTCACGACCGTCAACGAGTTCGCGGTCAACACCCCGGAGCAGGAGTTCGAGCAGGACTCGCCGCAGAACGGCGGCGGCGGCGTGGGCAACGTCAACGTCAGCCAGACGGTGTCGACGATCACGACCACCAGCCCGCCCCCGGACCACCTCATCAGCCAGCGCTTCACACAGACCAACTCGACGCGGATCCAGAGCGGCGGTGTCGCGGCGCTGATCCAGCGGCAGGTCCGCCATGCCGGCACCAACTCGGCGTGGAAGTTCGGCCTCGGACCGCGCTTCGTCCAGGTCGCCGACCGGTATGACCTCTCCTACCGGAGCCGTCAGTACCAGTTCCCATTCGGGGGGGCTGGCGCGACGGGTGGTGGCGGCGGTGGCGGTGGCGGTAACGCCGGCGGCGGTGGCGGCGGTGGGCTCGGCGGTGGCGGTGGTGGGCTCGGCGGTGGCGGTGGTGGGCTCGGTGGTGGCGGTGGTGTCAACGGCGGCGGTGCGGGCGGCGGTCTCAACGGTCTCGGCCAGGGTGGGTTCGCCACCGGCGGGCTGGGCAGCGCCGGACTCGACCAGCTGATCGCGACCAACGACCTCCAGAACCGCGGCCTCGGGGCCCCCCTCCAGAACGGCGGCTGGGAGACCTACACCAGCAACAACATCGTCGGGCCCGAGTTCTCGATCAACATGGCCGCCACGCAGGGGCGCTGGACCGTGTCCAGCGACCTCAAGTTCACCGCCGGCTTCAACTGGCAGAACAACATCTACCGCGGCTCCAACTTCCCCGACTCGCTGGCCGCCGACTACTTCCGCACGACCTTCGTGTCGGCCAACGTCGTCGCCCAGTCGGCGTTGTCGAACTCGCAGGCCAACATCACCGGCGATCCGATCCTCGTGCAGATCTACGGCGTCGGCCAGCAGAACGCCACCAACTCCGCCGAGCACACGTTCACGTTCACCCCGATCGGTGAATGGCGGCTCGGGGCGCAGTTCCGCGTCAGCCAGGCGATCCTCCTCCACTGCGGCTACACCGGCATGTGGCTCGGCCAGATCTCCCGGGCCAGTTCCAACACCGCGTTCCTCTCCAAGACCGACACGGTGCTGACGAGCATCGCCAACCCCAACTACAACCCCGGTACGATCCTCCTCGACGGCAACGGCGAACCCGTGCTCGTCAACGGCTCGCCGGTGATCGTCGGGGCCAACGATCCCTCGGCCCCGATCGACAACGTCCGGACGACCGTCGAGCCCCGGCCGGTGCGCTACGGCCGGATCGGACCGGCGCCGACGCGGGTCCAGGACTACGTGTTCAGCAACGGCATCGATTTCGGCGTCGAGATCAAGTACTGATCCCGTCGCCGCGGTCGAGGCCGGCGCCGAGCCAGTCGGCGGTGCCGCCGCGGACCTTGGCGAGCCGCTCGAGCCGCGCCACCAGCGGCTGCCAGAGTGGATCCGGCGGCACCGGCTCGACGGCCGTCGGCAACGGCACCGGCAGCCCGTCGCGGTCGACCTGGACGAAGCCGAACAGGCCGTCCATCCAGGGCACCGCCTGGCCGGCGAGCGGCATCCCGACCACGGCCACCGCAAGGTAGCACTGGCGCACGTCGATCACCGCGGCGCGGACCTCGACGAGCGTGCCGACCGGCACCCCCTGGCGGCACTCCACCGACAGCACACGGCGAAGCACGAGATTGGCACCGGGGCCGGCACCGCGCGTCGCCGCCGCATAGCCCGCCTCGAGGGCGTAGCGCAGCAGGCTGCCGGCGTACAGCGTGCCGTAGTGGTTGGCGTCGGCCGGCAGGACGAGACGGTGGCTGACGATCGTTCCGGTCGGCGCCATGCGGCGTTCCCTGCGGTTCGCGAACACGCCGGCGCCCGACGGTCGCCGCGGCACGGCGCCGCGGTCAGCGAGCCAGGCCGGCGGCGCCGCGCGGCGCTCCCCGCACCAGCGCCGGGTCGATGCGGCCGAGCTCCTCCTGCGCCGCGGCCACCGTCCGCCGGATCTGCTCCGGCGTGTGGCGCGAGGTGATGAAGAACCGCAGCCGCGCCGCCCGCTCCTCGACGGCCGGGTAGAGGATCGGCTGCACGCTGATCCCCCGGGAGAACAGCGCCCGCGACAGCCGCAGGGCGTTGAGCGAGTTGCCGAGGATCACCGGCACCACGCCCGAGCCCGCCGACATTCCCGTGTCGAGCCCCGCCTCGCGCGCCAGCTGCACGAACTGCCGGGCGTTGGCCTGGAGCCGCGCCACGCGTTCCGGCTGTCGCTCGAGCAGCCGCAGCGCCGCCAGCGCGGCCCCGGCGGCCGCCGGCGGCAGCCCGACGGAGTAGACGAACCCCGGAACGGTGTATTTCAGCCAGCGGATCAGCGTCTTGCTGCCGCCGATGTAGCCGCCGCAGCTCCCCAGTGCCTTGGAGAGCGTCCCCATCCAGATGTCGACGCTCGCGGGGTCGACGCCGAAGTGCTCGCCGATCCCGCGGCCGCGCGGCCCCATGACGCCGATCGAGTGGGCCTCGTCGACCATCAGCAGCGCCTTGTGGCGCTTCGCCAGGCCGATGAACCGGGGGAGGTCGGCGAAATCGCCGTCCATGCTGTAGACCCCCTCGATCACCACCAGCACGCGGCGGTACTGGCCGCGCACCTGGCGGAGGAGCTGTTCGGCAGCCTCCCAGTCGTTGTGGGGAAACGGCCGGCGCCGGGCCCCGGAGAGGATCGCCCCCTGGAGCAGGCTGTTGTGGGCCAGGGCGTCGTGGAGGACGAGATCCCCGGGGCCGACGACGTGGCCGATCACCGTCTCGTTGGTGGCGTGGCCGCCGACGAAGGTCAGCATGTCCTCGGTGCCGAGGAACCGGGCCAGCGCGCCTTCGAGCTCGCGATGGATCGTCTTCTCACCCGACACCAGCCGGCTGGCCGAGACGCTCGTGCCGTAGCGGTCGATCGCCGCCTTGGCCCCGGCGGCGACGTCGGGGTCGCCCGACATGCCGAGGTAGTTGTAGGTCGCCCAGCTGATCATCTCGCGGCCGGCGATCGTCGTCCGGTCGGCGGTCAGCCCCTCGTGGACGGTGAAGTAGGGGTCGTCGAGCCCCGAGCCCCGCACCATCGCGAAATTCTGCTCGAGGGCGCGGACCTCGGGGAACTGGGCGATGTCCCAGGCCTCGGGCGCGATCGGCTCGGCGACCATCGGCAGGGCGGCGACGTCATGCGCGCCGGCGGCCACCGCTCCCTCCTTGAGCGCCGCGGCGCCGGGGAGATGGTCGAGGATCGCCTCGGCGACCTCGCGGCAGGTCTCGATCTGCGGCAGCACCTGCTCGGGAAACCGTCCGCCGAACGTCTCCTCGAGGCTGGCGACGATCTCCATCCGCTCGAGCGAATCGAGGCCGAGCTCGACGATGTTGGAATCGAGCGAGAGCTGCGAGGCCCGTTCCTTGGCGATCGCGCGGACGTGCTCGAAGACCCTCTCGACCAGCGCCCGCGGCAGGTCGCGCTGCGGACCGGTGCGGCGCTCGTCGACGGGGCGCTGCCGGGCGAGGCGCGGCGCCTCGCCGACGCGGCGCGGGGCGGCCGGGGCGTCGGCCGACGGGATCACGGCCCGCACGGCCCGGTCGCCGGCCAGCCACCCGACGTGCTGGTCGACGACGTCGAGCGTGCCGTCGAGGAACTGCCGCTTGCAGGCGTGGCGCTGGATCTTGCCGCTCGACGTCTTGGGGATGCTGTTGGGGCGGACCATCACCAGCCCCTCGACGGCGACCTCGTGCTCGATCGCGACCTGCTTGCGGATCCGCTCGAAGGCGTCGGAGAGATCGGCCTGGTCGCGGCTGCCGCGCTCGATCTCGGCGACGACGACGACGCGCTCGCGCCCCTCGACGTCGAGGGCGAAGGCCGCCACCGATCCGGCGCGGACGACCGGCGTCGCACGCTCGACGGTGTGCTCGATGTCGTGCGGGTAGTGGTTGCGGCCGCGGATGATGATCAGGTCCTTGAGCCGGCCGGTGACGAACAGCTCCCCCTCGTCGAAGAACCCGAGGTCGCCGGTGCGGAGGTAGGGCCCGGGGTTCGGCTCCCACGCCTTGAGCGACTGCGGCGCCGCCGGTGCCACCGGACGGGCGAGCATCGCGCCGAACGTCTCGGCGGTCTCGGTCGGGCGCTGCCAATAGCCCTGGGCCACGCTCGGGCCGCTGACCCAAATCTCGCCGACCCGCCCCGTCGGGAGCGGCTCGCAGGTCGAGGGGTCGACGATCCGCACGTCCTGGCCGTCGAGCTCGCGCCCGCTGCCGACGAGGCGCCGCGTCCCCGGGGCGAATCCGGTGCGGAGCACGGCCGATCCGGTCTCGATCGCGGCGGCGTCGAAGGCGCGGATCACCGGCGGCTCGAACTTCATCCCGCCGGTCACCATCAGCGTGCTCTCGGCGAGCCCGTAGCAGGGGAAGAACGCCTCGCGGCGGAACCCGCACGGCCCGAAGGCCTCGCAGAAGGCGTCGATCGTGTCGGGGCGGACCGGTTCGGCACCGTCGAAGGCCAGCGACCAGCTGGAGAGATCGAGCCCGCGCCGTTGCTCGGGGGTGATCTTCCGGACGCACAGCTCGTAGGCGAAGTTCGGCCCGCCGCTGATCGTCGCCTTGTAGCGCGAGATCGCCTGGAGCCAGCGGAGCGGCTTCTGGAGGAAGGCCACCGGCGACATCAGGACGTTGAACTTCCCGCCGTACAGGGGCACGAGGATCCCGCCGATCAGCCCCATGTCGTGGAAGCTCGGCAGCCAGAACACGCCCGACTGGCTGCGCGTGATCTCGAACGCCTGCATGATCCGCAGCGAGTTGTGGAGCAGATTGGCGTGGGAGAGCATCACCCCCTTGGGCATCCCGGTGGAGCCGCTGGTGTACTGCAGGAAGGCGAGCGTCTCGCCGTCGATCGCCGGGCGCTCCCAGCGGTCGGCCCACCCCGGTTCGAGCTCGCCGTCGACGCGCCACAGGAGCTTCTCGAGGCTCGGCGCGGCGGCGCGGAGGGCGTCGAAGCGGTCGAGGACGTCGCGCGTGGTGAGGGCCACGGCCGCACGGGAGTCGGCGGCGATCGCCTCGATGCGCTCCACCGAGCGGTTCTTGCGCGGCGGATAGGCGGGCACGGCGATGGCGCCGCCGTACAGGCAGCCCATGAACGCCGCCACGAACTCGAGCCCGGGGGGAAACAGCAGCAGGACCCGCTCGCCGGTCATCCCCGAGGCCATCAGCCAGGCGCCGAGCGCCCGGGCCTTCCGGTCGAGCTCGGCGTAGGTGATGTTGAGCTCTTCGGTTTCGCCGTCGACGAGGAACGTGAACGCCCGGTCGTGGGGGCGGTAGGCGGCCCGCTGGGAGAGCAGGTCGACGATCGTCTCGGCGAATGACGCCTCGGAGGTCCCTGGGATCGGATTCACTCTACTGCGCCTCCGCCTGCCTGTCGGGCCCCGGTTTCGAGCCGGGCGCATGCCAGCCGACCGAGGGCGACTGACCTCTGGGATTTCGGCAGGTCCTTGCGGGAATCCCGAAGTCTACCCCCGCCACCCAAACAACCGGAAGTATCGCGAGAGCCCGGTGAACCGGCGGTTTGCTGGGCGAAACTCGAAAAAACACGCTGTTCGGCGGCTCCGGCACCGCGGCGGCTGGCCCCCCGGAGGCTGCCGGGGGGAGCGGTCGCGAAGACTCCGCCGGCGACGGTGACCTTCCGGCGGCGCGACCTCCACGGCGGTACCGCTCACCCCCCGGGCGCTGCGGCAAGACGATGGAAGACGCGTTCCAGTTCGACGAACCGCTCGGGGGGCAGGTCCTCGGCACGGACGTCGGCCGGTAGCCCGAGCGTCGCGTACAGCTCCTCCACCAGCCCCCGTGCGGCGGCGGTGCGGCGGCCGCCGGCGAGCCCGAGCAGGACACCGCGGAGGACCTTGCGGCGGTGGCAGAAGACGTCGCGGACGAAGCGGTGGAACCGCGTCCGGTCGTCGAGCAGGGCGCGCCGGGCGGGGTCGAGGTCGATGCGCACGATCGCCGATTCCACCCCCGGCCGCGGCCAGAACGACGCCGGGGGCAGGACGCGGACGATCTCCCCGCGGCACTGGGCCCCGACCCACACCGACAGGGCGTTGTAGGAAGAGGTTCCCGCCACGGCGGTCATCCGCTCGGCCATCTCCAGCTGCACCGTCACCGCCGCCGCCGTGAACGGCTCGGGGAGGGCGAGGAGGTTGGAGATCACCGGCGTGGCGACGCAGTAGGGGAGATTGGCGACGAGGAGGAACCGCCCCTCCGGCGCCGCCCCCCGCGCCGCGGCGACGGCGTCGAGCACCGCCGGCGCGAGCCGGTGCTTGCCCGCCAGCGCGTCCCCCTCGACGAACGTCACCGTGTCGAACGCCACCAGCCGGTCGCGGGCCAGCTGCGCCAGCCGCGGATCGATCTCGCAGGTCACGACGCGGGCAGCGGTCGCGGCGAGCCGCTCGGTCAGCGCCCCTGTCCCGGTGCCGACCTCGAGGACCACGTCCCCCGGCTGGACGGCGGCCGTCCGTTCGAGAAGGTCGAGGAGATTGAGATCGATGAGGAAGTTCTGCCCGTGACGGGCATTGATCGAGAACCCCACCTCGGCGAACAGCTTCTTCAAGTAGGCGGCCGTCTGCCGCGGCGGCGGGTGGGCCTCTCCCCGATCACCCGCGCCGCTCCCCGGTGGCTCCCTCACGGCGCCCCTCCCGCGGTCCACTCCGCCGGCGCGGAGCCACCGGCGAGCAGCCGGGCGACGTACTTGCAGACCAGGTCGGTCTCGAGATTCACCGCATCGCCGACGGCGAGGTCGCCGAGCGTCGTTTCGGCGAGCGTGTGGGGAATGAGGGCGACGGTGAAGAAGTCGCTCCCCGCCTCGACGACCGTCAGGCTGACGCCGTCCACCGCCACCGATCCCTTCGCCGCCAGCTGCCGCGCCAGCTCCGGGGGGGCGGCGAAACGGCAGGTCACCCACTCGCCGTCGACCTGGCGGGTCGCCAGGCGGCCGACGCCATCGACGTGGCCGGTGACCAGATGCCCGCCGAGCCGGTCGGAGAGGCGCAGCGACCGCTCGAGGTTCACGCGGCTGCCGGGGCCGAGCGCGGCGAGCGTCGTCCGGGCGAGCGTCTCGGGGCCGAGCTGAAACTCGACGGTGTCGCCGTCGCGGGCCACCACCGACAAGCAGCAGCCCCCGACACACACGCTCTCGCCGATCTCGGCGTCGGCGACCAGCGCCGCCGTCACCGTCAACCGCCTTCCGGCCCCTTCGCCGTGGCTGGCGATCACCCGCCCGACAGCCGCCACCAGACCCGTGAACATCGTCTCCCGGCCGTCTCGGACCGGGTCCTTCGGAGGCTCCCGGCAGCGCCTGAAGCGGGAGAACGCGCGCCGCAAACGCCACGCTGCGCACGACGAGGATACCACGGCGTCCCGCCGCGGCGGCGCCGCAGCGCCAGTCCCCTTTGCGGCGGGCGCGGCGCGGAGGCACAATCCCCCGCGGAAAAGCCCCCGCCCGTCCGCCTCCGAGAGGGAACCCGCGCATGAGCATGATCGTCGACGTCCACGCCCGCCAGATCCTCGACAGCCGAGGCAACCCCACGATCGAGGTCGACGTCAGCCTCGACGACGGCGCCTTCGGCCGGGCGGCGGTCCCCTCCGGCGCCAGCACCGGCGCCCATGAGGCGTGGGAGAAGCGCGACGGCGACAAGGCGGTGTATCTCGGCAAGGGGGTCCTCGAGGCCGTCGAGAACGTCAACACGCGGATCGCCGAGGAGCTCGAGGGCCTCGACGCCCTCGACCAGACGACCGTCGACGAGCGGATGCTCGAGCTCGACGGCTCGGCCAACAAGAAGAACCTCGGCGCCAACGCGATCCTCGGCGTCTCGCTCGCCGTCGCCCACGCTGCCGCCGAGCACTGCGGCCTGCCGCTGTACCGCTACCTTGGCGGGGCCGGCGCCCGGCTGCTCCCCGCGCCGATGATGAACATCATCAATGGCGGCGCCCACGCCGACAATCCGCTCGACGTGCAGGAATTCATGGTCTTCCCGCTCGGCTTCGACATCTTCGAAGACGGCCTCCGCGCCGGCGTCGAGACGTTCCACGCCTTGAAGAAGGTCCTCAAAGACAAGAAGCTGGCGACCTCGGTCGGCGACGAGGGGGGCTTCGCGCCCCACATCGGCACCTGCGCCGAGGCCCTCGAGGTGATCCTCGCCGCGATCTCCAATGCCGGCTACAAGCCCGGCGAGGAGATCGCCATCGCCCTCGACGTCGCCGCCACCGAGCTCTACGACTCGAAGACCGGCCGCTACACGATCGAGGGGAAGACGCTCGACAGCGCCGGGATGGTCGAGTTCCTCGCCAGCCTCGCCGGCCGCTACCCGATCGTCTCGATCGAGGACGGCTGTGCCGAGGACGACTGGCAGGGTTGGAAGGCGATCACCGAGAAGCTCGGCGACAAGGTCCAGCTCGTCGGCGACGACCTGTTCGTGACCAATTCGGAGCGCCTCGAGCGCGGGATCGGCGAGGGGATCGCCAATTCGATCCTCGTGAAGGTCAACCAGATCGGCACGCTGACCGAGACGATCAACGCCGTCCAGATGGCCCACCGCGCCGGCTACACCTCGATCTCGAGCCACCGCAGCGGCGAGACGGAGGACGCGACGATCGCCGATCTGGCCGTCGGGCTGTCGACCGGGCAGATCAAGACCGGCAGCGCCTCGCGGAGCGACCGGATCGCGAAGTACAACCAGCTCCTGCGGATTTCCGAGTCGCTCGGCGACGGGGCGATCTACGCCGGTCGCGAGGTGCTCGCGCGCTGGCCGGGAGTTTCATGAGGGGCGTGTCGTGACGGAGGAGCCGGTGGCGACGGGCCGAGGCGACGGGCATCGCGACAGCGCCCGGCAGCCGCCGTCGCCCGCGCGGGACGACGGTGTCGCGGCGGCCGGCGGGTTGTCTCCCGCAACGCCGCCGCCGCTCACCGACAGTGGCTGGTTTTGGGGGCTGGCGTTCGCGCTGGTGTCGCTGGTCGGCATCGGGCTGATCGCCCCCAAGTTCGACGTCCGGCAGCGGCAGATCGAGGGGCGGTTTCTCGGCCGGCAGAAGGCGGCGATCGAGCGGCAGCGCCGGGCGGCGGGTCTCGAGCCCGAAGACCTGGCCGACGCCGCCCGCGACCGCGACGACGCGCAGCCGGGGCGGATCGTCCCGTTGTGGACGCTCGCCGCCGGAGCGCTCGCCGCCGCCGCCGGCTGCGGCGCGATGCTCGTCCGCGAACGCCGCCGGCTGGCCACGGCCGCTCAGCCGATGATCGAGCGGCGCCGCGCGAGGTAGTCCCAGACCACGAACCGGTCGAGCTCCTTCCCGGCGGTGAAGAACACGCGCCCGTGCGCCGTCCGTGCCAGCCGGTAGGCGAACTGGATGTCCTCGCGCGACTGCGACCAGCCGGAGAGGAGGAACACGTTGACCGTGATCCCCTCGCGGCGGCAGGCCTCCGCCTCGCGGAGCGTGGCCTCCTCGGTGCGCCGGTGGGGCGGGTAGAGGAGGTACAGCTGCTGCCCCTCGAAGTGCGCCGTCGGGAGGCCGTCGGTGATCAGGATCACCTGGCGGTTGGGGGTGTCCTGCCGGGCAAGGTGCTGCCGCGACAGCTGCAGGGCGTGCTGGATGTTGGTGAAGTGCGGGGGGATCTGCGACTCGGTGATGTCGGGGTTGCCCATGTCGGCGCGGAGGCGGACGACCGAGTCGAAGATCGTCACCGGCTTGGGGAGCAGCGTCGCCACCTCGCCGGGCTGCCGCGGCTTGGCGAATGAGTACATCTCGATGAACTGGAGGTAGTCGCCGGGAAACTCGCGGAGCACGAGCCCCTGCAGCGCCAGCGCCATCTTCTTCACGCTCACGTGCAGGCCGCCGTAGCGCATCGACCCGCTCATGTCGAGGACCACGGTGGTGGCGCACTTGGGCGTGTTGCGGGTCTTGTGGACGAGGATGTCGCGCGGCTCGAGGCGCAGCGGCCCGCCGCCGGAGCGGAGCATGGCGTTGACGAGCGACCCGGGGATGTCCATGTGGGCGACCGAGTCGCCGAATTCGTAGGGGCGCGTCGGCACCATCTCGACGGCGCCGTCGCCGACGATGCCCGCCTGGTGGCGACCGGTGCGCGACGGGTCGAGGGCGGCGAAGATCTTCTCGAGGAGCTTCCCCTGGAAGACGCGCAGCGCCTTTGGCGTCAGCTGCCAGCCGCGGCGCGTCTTCTCGAGCCCTTGCTGGGAGGCCATCTGCTCGACGAGGTCCTCGACCTGGCGGCGCAGCGCGGCCAGGTCGTCGAGCTGCCCCTCCTCGGCGTAGCGGCCGAGGGCGGCCATGTCGATCAGCCCGATCCGGGCGTTTTTCCGCGCCTCGGCGATCTGCTCGAGGAGGCGCTCGATCTCCTCGAGCTCCTCCTTGATCGCGAGGGCGCGCTCGACGGTGAGCCGCTCCCGGCCGGTGAACGTCCACCGCGCGGAGAGGGTGTCGATCTCGTAGACCGCGCCGAGACGCTCGGTGAGGGCGACGAGCTCCGCGCCGAATGGCGATTGGTCGTCTTCCTGGGCGTACCACAGCCGCTCGAGTTGGCGGAGCTGCTCGCCCCGGATCGCCTTCTCGAACGCGTCGCGGTGCTGCTTCGGCGGCCGGACCCGCTCGGCAGCACGGCGAAACTCGTCGCGGGCGCGCTTCCGTACCGTCTCGGCCTCGTAGCGCGCGAGGATTGCCGCGCGGCGCTCCTCGAGCGCGCGGCGGAGGGCGTCGAGCGAGGGGCCGAGGCCTCGGATCTGCTCCGGGTCGAGCTCGATCGCGTTGGCCAGTTCCTCGTCGGTGAGCTCGTCGACGCTACCGAACTCGAGGAGGTGCTCCATCGCCGGCGAGACGAGATCGACCTCCGGAGGCCGCGGCGGCGGGATCCGCGCCGGGTCATAGCGCTGGTAGGAGTGGACGATCCCGCCGAGGGTGTCGCGGTTTGGCACGGGTCACCGGAATCCGGAGGTGTCGTAGATCGTGCGGCCGTGCATCTGCAGGCGCGAGACGCGCTCGGTGGCGTAGAGGCCGGCGAGGACGAACTCGATGCAGCTGGCGCGGACGGCCGGGTCGCGCGAGGCGTTGACCTCGAAGGCCTTCTCCCAGACCTCGGGGACGTCGGCCACGATCCGCTCGTAGGCCGCCGAGGGGACCATGTCGCCGACCTCGATCTTCACGCCGGTGGCGAAGATCTTCGCGATCGCGTCGAGGCCGTGGCGGTCGACGTATTCCTCGAACACCGTCGCGATCGCCTGGGCGACGACGGCGTCGAGCACCTGCCGCTCGGTCATCTGGTGGCTGCCCATCATGTCGAGCTCGAGCTTGCCGAGGCTCGACGAATAGAGGTGGCCGAGATCGCTGACCCGGGGCACGGCGGGGCGCTCGCCGAGCCGCACCGCCCGCTGCCGGGCGCTGGCGACCATCGTCCGGTAGTTGGCGATCGAGAACCGGGCGCTGACCCCGGACTGCTGGTCGATGAACTTGCTGCCACGGGCCGCGATCGTGATCTGCTCGACGACCTCCTTCATGAACGGCGGCACGACCACCGGCCACTCGCCGCCGAGATCGACCCCCGCCTCCTGCTCGGCGACCTGGATCCCGAGGGCCCGGTCGCGCGGGTAGTGGGTGTGGATCACCGCGCCGATCCGGTCCTTGAGCTGGGGGATCACCTTGCCGGAGCGGTTGTAGGTCGAGGGGTTGGCGGAGAACAGCAGCATCACGTCGATGTCGAAGCTGACGGGATAGCCGCGGATCTGCACGTCGCGCTCCTCGAGGATGTTGAACATCCCCACCTGCACCAGCTCGTCGAGCTCGGGGAGCTCGTTCATCGCGAAGATCCCGCGGTGCATCCGCGGGATGAGGCCGAAGTGGAGCGCCTCCTCGGCCCCCATGCTCGTGCCGGCGGCGAGCTTGGCCGGGTCGATCTCGCCGATGATGTCGGCGAATTTCGTCCCCGGCGCGAGGCGCTCGGCGTAGCGCTCGGCGCGCGGCCACCAGGCGATCGGCACCGTCGCCGGGTCGTGCTCGGCGACGAGCCGACGGCCGCCGCGGGAGATCGGCGCCAGCGGATCATCGTGGAACGGGATCGCCGGATCGTCGAGGTACGGGAGCCAGTCGTCGAGGAACCGGGCCAGCGACCGCATCAGCCGGCTCTTCGCCTGCCCCTTCTCGCCGAGGAACAGCATGTCGTGGCCGGCCAGGAGCGCGACGTTGATCTCGGGGATCACGGTGTCGTCGTAGCCGACGATCCCGGGAAACAGCTCCGCGCCGCCGGCCAGGGCCCGGGTGAAGTTGTCGCGCACCTCGTCCTTCACCGACCGGCTGCGCCAGCCGGAGGCACGGAGCGCCGCGAGGGTGCGGGGGAGATCGGCGGGAGCGGACTGCGGCATCGGCGGGAGCCTCCGGGGACGTTTCAATTCTAGACGGCTCGCGCTTTCGGCCGCGCGATTCGGGCGCGGCGGAAAAATCGCCGCGGGGCTCAGATCCCCCGTTGCACCAGCGTCCGTAGCCCTTCGACGACGCGCGAGAACCGCGTCTGTGCCCGGTCGATGGCCTGCGTCTGCTGGGTGTCGCGGGCGCGTTTCATCTGCAGTTCGCGGGGCGTCATCTTCACGCGGCCGGAGGCGATGTCGATCTCCTCACGGGCGAGGCGCTGGGTGCGCTGGCTGATCGCCACCATGAATCCCTGGAGCATCGACTCCATCTGCGCCAGCGCGTGGCGGTGGCGCCCGAGCCGGAATTCGCCGTCGCGGATCTGGATGATCGTGGCCACGCCGGGGATCAGCCCGCAGCGCTGGGCGGCGTCGATGAGGAGCGTGAACGCCCCCATGTCGATGACCAGGTCGCGCTCCGCCGCATCGGGCAGTTTCGGCTCGAGGAGGTAGACGCTCTGGCGGCGGGCAGCCTCCTGGAGCCGCCCGACCGCCTCCGGCTTCATCGGCCGATCGTCGGGCCAGGAATGGAAGTGCACCAAGCCGTCGGCCAGCGCCGGCGACAGCGTGCGGATCAGATGGCTCGAGCGGGCGCCGACGACGAAATAGACCGTGTCCGACTCGGAAAACGCATGGTCGGCCGCGACCGGCTCGACGCGGTATTCGCCGCGGAGCCTGAGCAGCCGCTCGTCGGCGCTGGCGGCCGCGGCGAGCGCTTCCGCCAGTGTCGCTGAAGGGGGCTCGATGGGCTGCATGCCGGCCCGTTCCGCCGGTGGATCGAGATCGCCCCCGGTGCGTGGCAACCGCCGGGAGACCCCCATCATCGTAACGGGCCGTGGACCGCGTGATCAGCCGCAGAAGGGGGCCCGGCGGCGCCGGTCAGGCAGCGGCTGCCGGCTCAATCACCGGGAGGCGGATCGTCACCGCCGTGCCACGACCAACCGCCGATTCGACGCGGATCCGGCCGCGGTGACCGTCGACGATCTCGCGACAGGCCGACAGCCCCAGGCCGCTGCCCCCCTTGCCGGTGGCGTCGGGACCCGACTTCGTCGAAAAGCCGGAGTCGAACATCCGCCGCATCACTTCCGCCGTCATCCCGCACCCGGTGTCGCGGACGGTCAGCTCGACCGTCCCCTGGAACGGATCATGGACGAGTCGGACGATCAACCGGCCGCCGCCGGGCATCGCCTGGCGGGCGTTGACCAGGAGGTTGAGGAGCACCTGCTGCAATTGGCCGGGATTGGCGGCGATCCGCGGCACTGGCTGGATCTCGCGCTCGACCTGGACGCGGTACTTCGTCATTTCCCGTTCGAGGAGGACGAGCACGTCCTCGACGAGCAGGGCCAGATCGACCGGTTCGAACCGGTGGCTACGGCTCCGCGACATCCCCAGGACGCTGGCCGTGATCCGCGCGGCGCGCGTGCCGGCCGAGAGGATCCGCTCCAGGGCCTTGTCGCGGGTGGCGGCGTCCTTGTGGCGGAGGCCGAGTTTGGCGTAGTTGAGGATCGTCGTCAGAGCGTTGTTGAACTCGTGGGTGGTCGTGCCGAGGAACTCGCCGAGCGTTGCTCCCTTGCGCGCTTCGAGGAGCTCGCGTTTCAGGGCCGCGACCTCGGCTGCATGCCGCTGCACCATCGCGCGGAGCCGCGGGTCGGCCTCCAGACCGTCGAGCGGTGGGGGCACTGCTGGGGCTTCGTGGTCCCGGCCTCCGGTGCCGGAGGAACCTCCGGCGCCGGTCAGGACGGGGGCACGCCCCGCCGAACCATCCCGCCCATCGCCACTTCCGCCGTCAGCCCAGGTCACGCCCCCACCCCAGCCGTTTGAACCTTCCTCACCCGAAGCGATAAGTCTGTTGCAGGAAACGACTTCGCTCACACTTGGGCACTATCGGCTCCGTCCGTGGCGAACCGGAATGAGCATGCCCCACACCTTTCGTTTCGCTCGACCGTTCCAGTTCAACAGACGCCCGACGGTTTGATCGCGGCCGGTTTGCGCCACGCCGCCTACACTCTTGACCATTCCGGAAGCCGCCCTCCACCCCGGCCGGCGTATCCGACACGACCCACCCGACATCGCGAGGTGCAGATTGAACATGGCCTCTTCCCCCGATCCGCGGAGCCGAGCCTGCCGCCCACGCCGCGGCTTCACGCTCGTCGAGTTGCTCGTCGTCATCGCCATCATCGGCACCCTCGTCGGGCTGCTGCTGCCGGCGGTGCAGAACGTCCGCGAGGCGGCGCGGCGGATCGAGTGCAAGAACCATCTCAAGCAGATCGGCTTGGCGATGACCATGTACATGGATCGCAAGACGCGGGAGAAGTATCCCGACGCGGCGATCCTGCCGAGCGACGAGCTGCTGTTCTTCACGCCGACGCGGCCGATCAAGAGGAGCATCGCCTCGTTCCTCGGCCCCTACAGCGAGGACAACCGCAACATCTTCAAGTGCCCCTCCGACGTCTACTACTTCCAGAAGTCGGAGAAGGCGATCAACAAGCTCAAGGCCGACTTGAGCGCGATCGGCCGCAACTACGACACGGTCCGCCCGCCGGAATACGCCACGCTGCCCTACGAGGGGCTGAGCTACGAGTACCCGGCGCGCCGCCTGGCCAACAAGACGCGTGAAGAGGCGCAGAGCTACCGGGGCAGCACGGGGGCCTCGTCGAAGCTGTGGTGGATGTACGAATTCGAGGCGTTCCACTCGGGCGGGAGCGGAATCTTCTTCCAGGACGACATCGATTACAACGACCCCGACCCGGGCCGGCCGCCGCCGCAGGAAGGGGCACGGAACTTCCTCTTCGCCGACGGCCACGTCGAGAACCTCTGACCCCGCCTTCCCTGTCCGTGCACGTACCTGCCCGGCGTTTTCCCGTTCCGGAGCCGATTGATGAGCACCTCCGCCAGCCGAGCCGCCCGTGACTTCTCGTTCGACGACCGGCAGGGGTCGAAGGCGAAGGGAGTCTGGCTGTGGATCGCGCTCGGGGCGGTGGCGCTCGGCCTGGTCGGGTTCCTCATCGCCTGGCTGATGGGCTGGATCCGGTTCGGCACCGATCCGCGCGTCGCCGAGATCCGGACGATGGTCCAGGACATGCAGACGAAGTTCGCCGAAGGGCCGGCCACCGAGGCCCAGGCCAAGGAGATGGTCGCGGCGATGGGGGCGATGCGGCAGAAGATGGAAGACCTCCCGCCGAACCTGCGCCGCGAGGCGATGGGGGGCATGGGCCCGATGCGCGGGATGCAAAACGGCGTGAAGAGCTACTTCGCCGCCAAGCCCGAGGACCGCAAGAAGGTCCTCGACAAGCAGATCGACCAGATGGAAATGATGCGCAAGGCGTTCATGTCGTCGGGAATGATGGGCGGCGGCCCTCCCGGAGGCGGGGGCGGCCAGGGCCAGGCCGGCGGTGGCAACGCCCAGGCCGGCGGTCCCCCCGGCGGCCCGCCGCGTAGCGGCGGCGAGGAGGGGCGCAACAACTGGCGCAAGCAGATGCTCGACTCGACGAGCCCCGGCCAGCGGGCCCAGTTCAACGAGTACTTCCGCGCCATGGAAGAGCGGCGCAAGGAACGCGGGATGGGGTCGTCGCCGTGGGGCCCGCGCGGCTGACGCGGGCGCGGCGATGATCGACACGCTCGGCCTGCTCGCCGAGGCGGTCCATCTGGCCGCCGAGCTCGGCCACGAAGTCCGCGAGGAACCGCTCGGCGACAGCCCGGGGGGGGCCTGCATCGTCGCCGGAACCCGGCGGATCCTCGTCAACGCCGACCTCCCGGCGTCGGACCGGCTGGCGGTGATCGTCGCGGCGCTCGCCGCCGACCCGCGCACGGCCGAGGAGCCGATGAGCCGCGCGCTCGCCGACCGGCTCGCCCGCGCCGCGGCTGCCGGGCCGCGCGGCTGACGGCGCGGTCAGGCGGGTGCCGCGCCGCGGTACAGCCCCCGCTCGGCGACATAGCGTTCGACGGCACGGGGCACCTGGTAGCGGATGCTCCTCCCCGCGGCGAGCAGCGCACGGATCGTGCTGGAGCGCAGATCGACGGCGGGAATCGCGACCTGCTCGGCGACGAGCGTTGCCACGCCGTCGGCGTTGAGCCAGCGGTCGAGCCCAGCCGTGCGGCAGGTGGTGGCGACGTCGTCGACCCCCGCGCGCGCGACGGCCACGATCCGCGCCCGGGCGAGGATCCCGACCGGATCGCGCCACGTGGCGAACTGCGCCAGCGAGTCGGGGCCGAGGATCAGGTGGAGCGTCGCCCCGGGATGCGCGGCGCGGAGCGCATCGAGCGTGTCGACGGTGTAGCTGACGCCACCGCGGTCGAGCTCGACCGTCGAGACGGCGAAGGCGTCGTGGCCGCCGACGGCGAGGGACAGCATCTCGACGCGGTGGCGGCCGTCGGCGCGCGGGCCGTCGGGCTTGTGCGGTGCCCGGGCCGCCGGCACGAACAGCACGCGGTCGAGCGCCGCCCCCTCGCGACACGCCTCGGCCAGCAGCAGGTGGCCGGTGTGGACCGGATCGAAACTCCCGCCGAACACTCCCAGCCGCACGTCAGCCTCCCCGCCCGCTCCGCCGCGGCCCGTCGGCCCGGTGTGTTACAACGCCCCGTGCCGGCACGCCCCCAGGCTGGCGGCCGCTCGGGCGAGTGCTCCGATGGACGACCAGCATACGACGCAGCGGTCCCTGTTCGACACCCGGCCGGCGTGGCGCGAGGACGACGCGCGCCGCGGGACGATCGCGACCGTCGTCCTCCCCGAGGGGGTCGACCGGCCGCTCGACTACCTCGTCCCCGACGCCCTCGCCGACCGGGTCGGCCCCGGGCAGCGCGTCCACGTGCCGCTGGGGCGGGGCGACCGGCGGCGGCTGGCGTACTGCGTCGCCGTCCACACCGGCGAGCTGCCGCAGCGGCCGCTCAAGGCGGTCCTCGGCATCGAAGACGACACGGCGCTGGTGTCGCCGCGGATGCTGGCACTGACGGCGTGGATGGCGGAGCGCTGGCTGGCGCCGTGGGGGACGGCGCTGGAGGCGGTGCTGCCGGCCGGGGTCCGGTCGACGCGGAAGCCGCGCTCGACCCCGCGGCTCGAGCCGACGGGATACGCCTCGCGCCTCCCCACCGCGCTGCAGGCGCGCGTGCTCGCCGCGGCCACCGGCCCCATGACCGCCGCCGAGCTCGCCGCCGCCGCCGGCGTGGCCCCGTCGGTCGTCGCCCGGATGGTACGGACGGGCCTGCTCCAGCCGGCGGCCGACACGGTCGCCGCTCCGCCGCCGCCGCGCCCCCACGACCGGCCGGAGGCGCTGTCCGCCGCGCAGAGCGCGGCGCTCGAGGCGATCGCCGCCCCCCTCACCGCCGGCCGCCACGAGACGATCGTCCTGTTCGGCGTCACGGGCAGCGGGAAGACGGAGGTCTACCTCCGCGCCGTCGAGGAGACGATCCGCCACGGCCGGCAGGCGATCGTGCTGGTGCCGGAGATCAGCCTCACGCCGCAGACCTGCGACCGGTTCCGGGCCCGGTTCGGCCAGGTCGCCGTCCTCCACAGCCACCTCACCCCCGGCGAGCGCCACGCCCAGTGGCGCTCGATCGCGGCCGGCGGGGCCCGGGTCGTCGTCGGGGCGCGGAGCGCCGTCTTCGCGCCGGTCCCGCGCCTCGGCCTGATCGTGATCGACGAAGAGCACGAGACGAGCTTCAAGCAGTCGACCGCCCCGCGCTACCACGCCCGCGACGTCGCCGAGTGGATCGCCCGCGACGCCGGCGTGCCGCTGGTGCTCGGCTCGGCGACGCCGGCGCTGGAGACGTTCGCCCGCTGCCGCGCCGGCGAGTGGCGGATGTGCCGGCTGCCGGAGCGCGTCGGCGCCGGCCGGCTGCCCCCGGTGATCACCGTCGATCTCCGCGCTCCGGAAAACCGCCGTGGCGGCCCGGTGAGCCCGCGGCTCGTCGCCGGGATCCGCTGGGCGCTCGACGCCGGCGGGCAGGTGATGCTCCTCCTCAACCGCCGCGGGTTCGCCACGCAGGTCCAGTGCCGGGCCTGCGGCGAGGCGGTCCGCTGCCCGCAGTGCGACCTCACCGTCACGCTCCACCAGCCCCGGTCCCGCGGCGTCTGCCACGGCTGCGGGCTGGTGACGCGGATCCCCGAGACCTGCCCCGTGTGCCGCGCTCCCGGCCTCGTCCACCGCGGCACCGGCACGCAGCGCCTCGAGGACCACTGCCGCGCCGCTTTCCCGGGGGCCCGCGTCGCCCGGATGGACACCGACACGATGCGCGCCCGCGGCAGCCACGAACGGACGCTCGACGCCTTCCGCAATCGCGAGCTCGACATCCTCGTCGGCACGCAGATGATCGCCAAAGGGCTCGACTTCCCCGCCGTGATGCTCGTCGGCGTCCTCTCCGCCGACACCGCGCTCCACCTCCCCGACTTCCGCGCCTCGGAGCGCGCCTGCCAGCTCGTCACCCAGGTCGCCGGCCGCAGCGGACGCGGCGAACGGGGGGGCCGCGTCGTCGTCCAGACGAGCACGCCCGACCATCCGGCGCTGGTCGCCGCGGTGCGCCACGACTACGAGGCGTTCGTGGCCGCCGAGCTCCCGGTCCGCGAGGCGCTCGGCTACCCACCGGCCGGCGCGATGGTACGGATCGTCGTCCGCGGCCATCAGGAAGACCGCGTCGCCGCCTGGGCCGGTGAGGTGGCGACGCGGCTCCGCTCCGCCGCGACCGCCGCCGGGGCGGCGATCCGTGTCCTCGGCCCGGCCCCGGCGCCGATCGCCCGGCTCCGCGACCGCCACCGCTGGCACGTCCAGATTCACGCCGCCGACGGGCCGGTGCTCCGGGCGCTGGTGCGCGACGTCTCGGCGGCGCTGCAGACGCCGGCGGGCATCGCCTGGATCGTCGACGTCGATCCGGTCGAGATGCTGTAGCGTGGCCGGCGCCAGCGGTGGCCGCCCGGCGCGGCCCCGCGAGGCGCGCCACCACGCCGGGTTTCACCGCCGTCGGGGCGGCGGGTACGATTTGCCCGGAGGGACGCGCCGTTCCATGGCCTCCACGAAGCTGGGCGAATTGCTGGGCGAGACGAGCCTGGAGCGGAAATGCCGCTTCCTGTTCGGGCTCTGCCTGCTGGTCCTGATCACCGGCAGCTTCTGGTGGTACGGCAGCCGCACCGAGGCGCTCGTCTACGAGAGCACGCGGACAACCGGACGGCACCTCGTCGACGCGATCATGCTCCAGCGCCACTGGGTGACGCTCGAGGCCAACCGCAGCAAGTACGAGCCGCTCATCGAGAAGCTCGGCCGCGACCTGCAGCGCGAGCCCTACGAGTGGGTCCTGCTCGATCCGGTCGCCCCCCCCGACGTCGCCGACGGCTACGCCCGGCTCGACGTCGCGGTCCTCGACTACTTCCGCTCCCGGCCGGCCCCGGCCGAGGCCGACGCCGCGGTTCCCCCCGGCACCGGCGAGGAGCGCGAGTTCCGCACCTCCGACCGCAGCGAATACCACTACTACCAGCCGATCCGCGCCCGGGAGCGCTGCCTCGTCTGCCATGCCTACCGCGGGCCGACCGCCCAACCGGTGCCTCCGCCCCCGGACGCCCCCCCCCCCGAGGCGCTGGCCGCCGGCGCCCTGCTGGCGGTCGTCAAGGTGGTGATGCCCGACGGCGCCACGCGGACGGCGATCAACTGGAACCGGGCCACGCTCCTCGCCGCCGCGATCATGACCTGGTTCCTGTCGATGCTCGCCGCCTGGGCGATCGTCCGCTGGGTGATCGTCAAGCCGCTCGAGCACCTCCGCGACGTCAGCGACGAGGTCCGCCGTGGCAACGTCGAGGCCCGCGCCGAGATCCACACCACCGACGAGTTCGAGGAATTGGGGGTGGCCTTCAACCGCATGCTCCGCGGCCTCGTCGACACCCAGGAAGCGCTCCAGAAGACCAACGGCACCCTCGACGAGAAGGTCGACGAGCTCGCCCAGGCCAATCTCCACCTCTACGAGATGAACCGGCTGAAGAGCGACTTCCTCGCCACCATGAGCCACGAGCTGCGCACGCCGCTCAACAGCATCATCGGGTTCTCCGACGTGCTCGGGTCGATCGAATCGCTCGACGACAAGCAGCGCCGCTACGTGCAGAACATCCGCTCGTCGGGGCGGATGCTCCTCGAGATGATCAACGACATCCTCGACCTGGCGAAGATCGAGGCGGGGAAGATGGAGGTCCGGGCGGTGCCGTTCGACGTCGAGGCGGTCGTCTCGGCGCAGTGCGACATGGTCCGGCCGCTCGCCGAGAAGAAGGAGATCGACGTCGCCTTCGAGGTCGGCCCCGGGCTCGAGGTCATCGTCCAGGACCAGGCCAAGGTCCAGCAGATCCTCGCCAACCTCCTCTCCAACGCCGTCAAGTTCACCCCGGGGGGCGGGCGCGTCGACGTCCGCGCGCGCCTCCTCCCCGGTGCCGCCGGCGGGGGCGAGCTGGTCCTCGACGTCGTCGACACCGGCGTCGGGATCGCCGCCGAGGAGCAGCAGACGATCTTCGAGAAGTTCCGCCAGGGGGGGCTGCCGCGCCGTGGCGACGACGCGATGACGCGCGAGTACTCGGGCACGGGCCTCGGGCTGTCGATCGTCCGCGAGCTGTGCCGCCTCCTCGGCGGCGACGTCGCCGTCGAGAGCCAGCTCGGGCGCGGGAGCCGGTTCACGGTGCGGTTGCCGGTGGGGATTCCCGAGGATCGGGCGCCGCCGGCGCTCGCGGAACAGGTGGTCGCCTGACGGCATCGCCGCTGCGACAGGGAGGTGGCATGGGCAGCGACGACGACGCCGAGGTGGTGCTGTTCACCGACGGGGCGTGCAGCGGCAATCCCGGCCCCGGGGGCTGGGCCTACATCCTCCGCCATCCCGCCAGCGGGCGCGAGTCGGCGGCCTCGGGCAGCGAACCGCTGACCACCAACAACCGGATGGAGCTGACCGCCGCCGTCCAGGGATTGGCGCAGCTCAAGCGGCGGACGCGCGTCGAGCTGGTCACCGACAGCGTCTACGTCGGCACCGGGCTGTCGGAGTGGCTGCCGCGCTGGAAGAGCCAGGGCTGGCAGCGGCGCGAGAAAGGGAAGCTCGTCCCGATCAAGAACGAAGACCTGTGGCGCGAGCTCGACCGCCTCGCCGGCCTCCACGAGGTGGTCTATACCCACGTCGCCGGCCACGCCGGCCATCCGGAGAACGAGCGCTGCGACACGATGGCCGTGGCCGCCTACCAGCCCCTCCTGCCGCGCAAGCGGTGACCCCCGGCCGCGGCAGGGACGCGATGGCACCAGACAGCGACGGCGGTTCCGCGGGCGGCGACGGTGCCGCCGCGCCGCCCGACGGCGCGCCCGACCGCGGGTTGGGGACGGCGCTGGCGCTCCTTCCCGGCCTCGGCGGCGGCCGGGCACGGCGGCTCGAGCGCCTCGGCCTGGTGACGGTGGCCGACGCGCTGATGCACTTCCCGCGCGACTACCGCGACTTCTCCGGCGCCCATGCGGTCGCCGACCTCGTCGCCGGCGAGCCGGCGTCGCTGGCCGGCGACGTCGCCGACGTGCGCACGCGGACCACGGCCGCCGGGCGGGCGCTGCTCTCGGTGCGCCTCGTCTGCCGCGACGGCCACGTCCGCGCGACCTGGTTCAACATGCCGTTTTTGGCGCGGCGCTTCGCCGCCGGCCAGCGCGTGGTGATCGCCGGCAGCCCGCGGCGCGGCGCGCACGGGTGGGAATTCGCCCACCCGGAAGTCCGCTGGCTGGCGGCGGGGGAGGCCGACCCGACCGGCGACTGGCTGCCCGTCTACCCGCTGGCCGCCGGCGTCCAGCAGCACCACGTGCGGACCGCCGTCGCGGCGGCGCTCGAGCACGGCGCCGACGCGGCCGTCGAGGCCCTCCCCGAGGGAATGCGCGCGGCCAAGGGGTTGCTGCCGATCGCCGCGGCGCTCCGCGCGATCCACCATCCCGGCGACGAAGCCCAGCTGGCGACCGCCCGGCGCCGGTTCGTGTACCAGGAGCTGTTCATGCTCCAGCTGGCGCTGCGGATGCACCGCGGCCGCCAGCAGGTGCGCCGCGCCGCGCCGGTGATCGCCGTCGACACGCGGCTCGACCACCGGATCCGGGCCCGGTTTCCCTACGAGTTCACCCCCGGGCAACGGCGCGTGGCGGCGGAGATCGTCGCCGACATGGCGCGCGGCGAACCGATGAACCGGCTCCTCCAGGGGGACGTGGGGAGCGGGAAGACGGCGCTGGCGGTGTACGCGATGCTCGCCACCGTGGCCACGCGCGTGCCCGCCGCCGAGCCGGTGCAGCGCTACCAGGCGGCGCTGATGGCCCCGACCGAGCTGCTCGCCCGCCAGCACGCCGCCACGCTTGGCCGGCTCCTCGACTCCAGCGGCGTCGGCGTCTGCCTCCTCTCCGGCAGCCAGAAGGCGCGGGACCGGCGCGAGGCCGTCGCCCGGATCGGGGCCGGCGACGTGCCGATCGTCGTCGGCACGCAGGCGCTGCTCGCCGACGGCGTCCGCTTCGCGCGCCTCGGGCTGGTCGTGATCGACGAGCAGCACCGCTTCGGCGTCCTCCAGCGCGCGCTGCTGCAGCGCGGCGACGGCGACCCGCACACGCTGGTGATGACGGCGACGCCGATCCCGCGGACGATCGCCCACGCGCTGTACGGCGATCTCGACGTCTCCGTGCTCGACGAGGCGCCCCCCGGCCGCCAGCCGGTGGCGACCTACAAGGTCGAGCCCCCGCAGGCCGACGACTGGTGGGATTTCTTCGCGCGCAAGCTCCGTGACGGCCGCCAGGGCTACGTCATCGTCCCCACCGTCGACGACTCGGCGCGCGGGCTGGCGAGCGTGGCCGGGGCCTACGAGCAGCTCGCCAACGGCCCGCTCGAGGCCTTCCGCCTCGGCCTCGTCCACGGCCGCCTCAACCCGGCGGCGCGCGACGCGGTGATGGAACGCTTCCGCGACGGCGAGATCGACGTCCTCGTGGCGACGAGCCTCGTCGAGGTCGGGATCGACGTCCCCCGGGCGACGGCGATGACGATCCTCGACGCCGAGAGCTTCGGCCTCGCCCAGCTCCACCAGCTCCGCGGCCGCGTCGCCCGGGGCGGGGTGCAGGGGATCTGCGGGGCCCTGGTCGCCGACGCCGCCCGGCCGCAGCCGCGGATCGACGCGTTCGTGGCGACGACCGACGGCTTCCGCCTCGCCGAGCAGGATCTGCTCCTCCGCGGCGCCGGCGACCTGGTGGGGACGCGGCAGAGCGGCAGCCCGCCGCTGTATCTCGCCGACCTGATCCGCGACACCGACCTCGTCGCCGAGGCCCGCGCCGACGCCAAGGCGCTGTTCGAGCGCGACCCACTGCTTTCCGATCCGGCGCTTGCCCGTGTCCGCGCGTTGGTCGAGACGCGCTGGGGGGCGACGCTCGGCCTCGGCCAGGTCGGCTGACGGCCTGCGCGCCAGCCGCTCAGGACGCCGCCGCCACGCTTCGCCAGCCGGACGCGCCTCGCTCCACGCGGTTGTAGAGCGTGTCGCGCTCGACGGGGACGCGCCCCGCCTCGCGGATCAAACGCGTGATCTCGTCGACCGACAGCACCTCCGGCGTCGTGGCGCCGGCGTCGTGGTAGATCAGTTCGTGGCGCACGGTGCCGTCGAGATCGTCGGCGCCGTAGGCCAGCGCCGCCTGCGCGGTGCCGATCCCGAGCATGATCCAGTAAGCCTTGAGGTGGTCGAAGTTGTCGAGCACCAGCCGCGAGACCGCCATCGTCCGCAGGCTGAATGCCGCCGTCGGCTTGGGGATGTGGGATAGCCGCGTGTTGGCGGGGTGGAAGGCGAGCGGGATGAACGTCTGGAACCCGCCGGTCTCGTCCTGCAGCGCGCGGAGGCGGAGGAGGTGGTCGGTGCGATGGAAGGCGTTCTCGATGTGGCCGTAGAGCATCGTGGCGTTGCTCCGCAGCCCGAGTTCGTGGGCGGTGCTGTGGATCGTGAACCACTCCTGCGTGTCGGCCTTGTGCTCGCAGATCTTGTCGCGGACCTCGGGATGGAAGATCTCGGCGCCGCCGCCGGGCAGGCTGCCGAGGCCCGCCGACTTGAGCTCGACGAGGATCTCGCGCACCGACCGCTTGGTGAGGTGGCAGAACCAGTTGATCTCGACCGGCGTCCAGGCCTTGAGGTGGAGCGCGGGGTAGTGGTCGTGGAGGAGGCGGATGATCCCCAGGTACCAGTCGTAGTCCTTCTGGTGATGGAGCCCGCCGACGATGTGCATCTCGGTGCTGCCGGCGGCGACCGCCTCGCCCCCGCGGGCGAGGATCTGCTCGTCGCTCATCACGTACCCACGCGACTCGCGCAGGTCGGCGCGGAAGGCGCAGAAGCTGCAGCGGTAGACGCAGACGTTGGTCGGGTTCAGGTGGGTGTTGATGTTGTAGAAGGCGCGGTTGCCGTTCTTCCGCTCGCGGACGAGGTTGGCCAGCTCGCCGAGCTCGTGGACGTCGATCGACTCGTCCCACAGCATCTCGCTCTCGGCAGCGTCGAGGCGGACGCCGCCCTCGACCTTTTCACGGATCGCGTCGAGCGACGGAACGACGGCGCGGATCATTCGAGCCTTCCTTTTCTAGAAGGGCCGCGACTGCCGCGGCACCACCAGGGGAACCGCAGCCGGCCGGTTTCCGCAACCGATCCCGGGAGGCGGCCGCCGTTTTCCGCGGCCATCGCCGGTCCCGGGTCACCACACCAGGTCGGCGGCGATCGCTACCAGGAGGACCAGGCCGATCACGGCGTTGGCCGTGAAAAACGCCTCGTTGACCCGCGACAGGTCGTCGGGGCGGACCAGCGAGTGTTCCCAGACGAGCAGGGCGGCGATCGCCGCCAGTGCGGCCCAGTAGATTCCACCCAATTCAGGGACCACGCCGGGGAGGAGGGCGAGGAGGAGGAGCGTCGTCGCGTGGAGCGGCTTCGAGACCGCCAGCGCCCGCGGCACTCCGAGCCGGGCGGGAATGCTCTCCAGCCCGTGGGCGGCGTCGAACCCGGCGTCCTGGCAGGCATAGATCATGTCGAACCCGGCCACCCAGGCCGTCACCGCGGCGCCGAGGAGCAGCGCCGGGAGCAGGTCGGCGGGGGTCGACAGCAGCGTCGCGCCGCGGAGGGCGATCCAGGCGGCGATCGGCGCCAGCCCAAGCGCCGCACCGAGCCAGACGTGGGCGAGTATCGTGAACCGCTTGGCGTAGCTGTAGCCGAGCAGCCAGGCGAGCACCGGCACCGAGAGCACCACCGGCAGCCAGTTGGGGAGGAACAGCAGCGTGGCGGCGATGAATCCCGCCGAGCTGGCGACGACGAGGCCGAGGACCTCGCCGGCGCCGACGTCGCCGCGCGGCAGGTGGCGCGAAGCGGTCCGCGGGTTGGCGGCGTCGAGCGCCCGGTCGACGAGCCGGTTGAACGCCATCGCCGCCGTCCGCGCCGTCACCATGCAGAGGAGGATCCCGGCCGCCGCCCGGACCCAGCCCCCCGCCGGCGCGGCGCCGTCGGCGATCCGCCGGGCGGCGATCAGCGCCGCCATCACCGCGAACGGCAGGGCGAACACGGTGTGGCTGAAGCGGACGAGCTCGAGGTAGGTGCGGAGCCTCGCCAGCAGGTTGCCCGCGGGCAGGCTCGTCGAGGGGCGCGGGGCGCTGGCCATCAGGACGTCTCCCCCCAGCAGCGCATGAGGTCGTGGCCGACACCGAGCTGGTCGCAGATCCGCGCGACGACGAAGTCGACGAGGTCGTCGAGCGACCGCGGCTGGTGGTAGAAGCCGGGGCTCGCGGGGAGCACGACCGCGCCCGCCTCGTGGATCGCCTGCATGTTCTTCAGCTGCGGTAGCGACAGCGGCGTCTCCCGCGGCACGACGACGAGCCGGCGCCGCTCCTTGAGGTGGACCTCGGCGGCGCGGTGGATGAGGTTCTCCCCCATCGAATGGGCGACGGCGGCCAGCGTGCTGCCGCTGCACGGGCAGATCACCATCCCCGCGGTGAGGAAACTGCCGCTGGCGATCGGGGCCATCAGGTCTTTGTAGTGGTGGTAGATCCAGCTTCCGGTGGCGGGAAGACCGCGGCCGAGGAGGACGGCGGGATCGAACCGGTCGAGGTCGACGCGCCGGCCGGTCTCCTCGGCGATCACCGCCTGCCCCGACGGGCTGACCGTCAGGTGGAGGTCGCACCCCGCGGCGAGGAGCACCTCGACGAGCCGCGCGCCGTAGGACGCGCCGGAGGCACCGGTGATCGCGACGACGACGGGCAGCGACGGCGCCGGCACGGCTCAGGCCGCCTTTCCGGCCGCGCGGTGGGCGACCGACAAGGTCGCGATCCCGAACGACAGCGGAAACTGCGCGACGGTGCCGAATCCGGCGGCGCGGACGAGCGCCGCGAGCCGTTCCCCCGAGGGGAACTCCTCGACGCTCTGGTTGAGGTAGGTGTAGGCCGCCGAACGGTTGCGGGCGACGGTGTTGCCGATTGCCGGGAGGAGGTTGCGGAAATACCACAGATAGCCGTGGCGGATCACCGGATTGGCCGGCAGCGAGAACTCGAGGATCGCCAGCGTGCCCCCCGGCTTGCAGACGCGGGCCATCTCGGCGAGGCCCGCGGCGGTGTCGGCGATGTTGCGCAGGCCGAAGGCCACGGTCACCAGGTCGAAGGACGCGGTCGGGAAGGGGAGGGCCATGGCGTCGGCCTCGACCCACTCGACCGTCCGGCTTACGCGCATCGCCTTCTCGGCACCGCGGTCGAGCATCGGCCGGCAGAAGTCGCTGGCCACGATCCGCACGCCAGGGGCGGCGGCGGCGTAGGCAAGCGCCAGGTCGCCGGTACCGGTGCAGACGTCGAGGATCGCGCCCCCGGCCGAGGGTGGCGGAGCTCGGCGGACCGTCTCGCGCCGCCAGCGGACGTCGATGCCTCCTGACAGGAGTCGGTTCACGAGATCGTAGCGCGGAGCGATCTCGGCAAACATCCCGCGGACCCGGCTGCCGCTCTTGTCAACACGGGCACCGTCGCCCGCCGGTGGGGGCGTGCGACCCGGTCGCTCGGCGGCTGACGTCATCACGGCACCCACGCTCGGCTCCTGCGGACGGTGTTCGCGGCCGTTTGCCGCTCATGAGAAATGGTAGCCGGACCGGCGCCGCGCGGGAGGGCACGCGGCCGCCCCCTCCGGCAGTATGCTCGCCGGGATGATCGACTGGCACTGCCACGACCTGGCGCCGCGGATGCCCCCCGGGGCGGCGGCCGGCGCGATCGCCGTCGTCATCGACGTCCTCCGTGCCAGCACGTCGATCGCCACGGCGCTGGAGTCGGGGGCGACGGCGGTGTGGCCGACGCCTTCGGTCGCCGCGGCGCGTGCGACCCGCGACCGGCTTCCCGCCGGGACGCTCCTGGGCGGCGAGCGCGGCGGCCTCCCCCCCGCCGGCTTCGATCTCGGCAACTCGCCGCTCGACTACACCCCGGCGCGCGTCGGCGGGCACGCCGTCGTGGTGACGACCACCAACGGCACCGCGGCGCTGGCCGCCTGCCGCGACGCCCGCGACGTCGTGATCGGAGCGCTGGTCAACCGGGCCGCCGTGGCGGCGTTCCTCCGCCGCCGCGGCGCCGCGCCCGACCGCGTCGCCGTCCACCTCGTCTGTGCCGGCACCGACGGCGCGGTGAGCGGCGAAGACGTCCTCGGCGCCGGGGCGATCGTCGACGCCGCCGCCGGTCCGGCCGACCGGCTCGACGCCGCCTCCAGCGCCGCCCGCGCCGCCTTCCGGAGGGTCGTCGCCGCGGGCGCGCCGGAGGCGGCGCTCGCCGACGCCTTCCGCGACACCCCCGGCGGTGCCAACCTGATCGCCCTCGGCATGCAGCGCGATCTCGCCGCCGCCGCGCGGCTCGACGCCGTCGCCGTCGTCCCGCACCTCGTCGGCGACCGGCTGGTGGCCGCGGCCGACTGAGCGGCACGGGCCTGCGGTGGACCGTCGGCGCCGGCTGCCACTACACTCGCCGTCCCCGCCGTTTCCCCACCAGGATCACGAGCCGATCATGGCAGACAAGCCCACCGGGCCCGCCGACCAGTCGCGGATGGACAAGATCGTGTCGCTGGCCAAGCGGCGCGGCTTCATCTTCCAGTCGAGCGAGATCTACGGCGGGCTCAACGGCTTCTGGGACTACGGCCCGCTCGGGGTGGCGCTGAAGCGCAACCTCAAGGACTGCTGGTGGCGCGACATGGTCGCCGGCCACGACGAGCTGGCGGCGCCGGCCGGCGCGCCGACCCCCTACGAGATGACCGGGCTCGACTGCACGATCATCATGCACCCGCAGGTCTGGAAGTGCTCCGGCCACTTCGACCTGTTCCACGACTGGATGATCGACTGCCGCGAGTCGAAGCGCCGCTACCGCTACGACCACCTCCAGGGGCGGTTCGCCGCCCACCGCGGCCGGCGCATGTTCGTGACCACCGACCAATCGGGCGACGAGGCGCTGCCGGCGACGGTCGCCCGGGCGCAGAAGCTGTTCGGCCTCCGCGCCAAGCAGGTCGACGAGATCGAGTGGTCGGGCGCGCTCCAGCCGCTCCCCGCCGCGCTCGCCGCCGGCGTCGATGCCGCCGACGTCCTCGGCCCCGACGCCTCGGCCCCGGGCACGCTGACGGCACCGCGCGAGTTCAACCTGATGTTCGAGACGCGGATCGGCGCCCTCGCCGGCGACGCCGACGACCGCGCTTTCCTCCGCCCCGAGACCGCCCAGGGGATATTCGTCAACTTCAAGAACGTCGTCGACACGTCGCGCGTCCGCGTGCCGTTCGGGATCGCGCAGATCGGCAAGAGCTTCCGCAACGAGATCACGCCGCGGAACTTCACCTTCCGGTCGCGCGAGTTCGAGCAGATGGAGATCGAGTTCTTCTGCCGCCCCGACGACTCGCCGGCCTGGTACCGCTACTGGCGCGACCGGCGCTGGCGCTGGTACCTCGACCTCGGCCTCACGGCCGGCCGCCTCCGGCTCCGCGAGCACGACGCCGACGAGCTGTCCCACTACTCGTGCGGGACCGCCGACATCGAGTACGCGTTCCCGTTCCTCGCCCCCGGTGAATTCGGCGAGCTCGAGGGGATCGCCCACCGCGGCGATTTCGACCTCCGCAGCCACATGGAGGGGAAGCTCGTCCGCCGCGACGGCCAGCTGGTCGTCGAGACCGGCGACGACGGCAAGCCGCGCCACCGCGGCAGCGGCAAGGACCTGTCGTACTTCGACGACGTCAGCCGCGAGCGCTACGTCCCCCACGTCATCGAGCCCTCGGCGGGCGCCGACCGGGCCGTGCTCGCCTTCCTCTGCGACGCCTACTGCGAGGACGAGGTCCCCGACGAAGACGGCAAGCCGCGGAGCCGGACCGTCCTCCGCCTCCACCCGCGGCTGGCGCCGGTCAAGGCGGCGATCCTGCCGCTGGTGAAGAAAGACGGCATGCCGGAGGTGGCGATCGACCTCTACCGCTCGCTCAAGCGCCACATGGCCTGCCAGTACGACGAGAAGGGCTCGGTCGGCCGGCGCTACGCCCGCCAGGACGAGGCCGGCACGCCGTGGTGCCTGACGATCGACGGCCAGACGCTCACCGACCGCACCGTGACCCTCCGCGACCGCGATTCGCTCGAGCAGCAGCGCGTGCCGCTCGACGAGGTCGTGGCGCTGCTCCGCGACCGGCTCGGCTGACCTCCTCCGAGACCGCCGCGATGGTTCCCGCCCTGGCCACCGTCTGCTCGCTCGAGGCACCGCTCGAGACGGTCCTCGAGGACTACGCCGCCGGCCAGTGCCATGCCGTCGAGCTGTGGCTCGGCCAGGTCGACGCCGCCAGCGCCCGCGGCGGCGTCGGCGCCGTCGCCGCGGCGCTCGAGCGCTACGCCATCCGCGCCGTGGCGGCGAGCTTCCAGGGCGGCCTGCTCACCAGCCAGGGGGAGGCACGGCGCGAGCACTGGCGCCACTTCGGCGAGCGCCTCGCCACCTGCCGCGCGCTGTCGGTGCCGGTCCTGGTCGTCGCCGGCGACGCCTTCGGCCCGCTCGGCGACACCGACCTGGCGCGGCTCTCGGCAAGCCTCGCCGAGGCGGCGTCGCGCGCCGCCGACGGCGGGGTGCGGCTGGCGCTCGAGTTCGACGCCCGCGCCAGCTTCCCCAACAACCTCCAGTCGGCGCTGGCGCTCGTCGAGGGGGTGGGGTCGCCGGCGCTGGGCGTGTGCCTCGACTGGTTCCATTTCCAGGTCGGTCCGAGCAAGCCGGCCGACCTCGGCCTCCTCTCCACGGCGACGCTGGCCCACGTCCAGCTCTCCGACGTGGCCGGCGTACCGCGCGAGATGGCCTCCGACGCCGACCGGATCCTCCCGGGGGAGGGGGGCGCGCCCCCCGACGAGCTCGTCGCCACCCTCGGGCGGATCGGCTACCGCGGTGCGGTGTCGCTCGAGGTCCTCAACCCGCGGCTCTGGCGGGTGCCGCCGCGGCAATTCGGCGAGATCGCGATGACCGCGCTGCGGCGGGTGCTCGGTCAGGCAGCGATGACCGACGCGCCGCCGGCGGCTCCCACTCCTTGATCCGCGTCGCCCGCGACTCGATCGGGTCGATCGGGCGCAGCGCGAACGACAGCGGTCGCGGCAGGAGCGGGTAGTGGCGGGCCGCGGTGAGGACGTCGATGATCTCGTGCGAGAAGCGGTCGTGCGTGACCCACAGCGCCGGGTCGTGGCGGCGCATGTCGACCGGCACGGAATAGGTGCGTAGCGTCTTGCGGCGGAAGCGGACGTACTGCGGAAAGTACGACAGCGCCAGTTCGCGCAGCGACCGGTAGACCGGGTCGCGGAACCGCAGGTAGGGCGTGTTGCTCTTCGAGATCGCCCCCCAGTGGCGGCCGCGGCGGAAGACGGCGATCACGTGGTCGACGTCCCCTTCCTCGGCACCGAGGTCGACGAGCAGCGGCGGCATCCCGATCATCCACAGCGCGACCGCGGCGACGAACGACGATTCGAGGCAGTGGGCGCGGTTGGCGTCGAGCGTCGCCGCCACGCTCATCGCCGACCGGCCGATCGCGAAGTTCATCGGCAGCGCGGTGACGAAGCGCTGGATCTCGTCGGGCGACCCGAGCCGGGCGAGCGTGCGCGCGTGCGCCGGGCAGAGCCCGAGCCGCCTCCCGACGGCCTCCCGGCGAGCGAGTGAAGATCCCACTGGCGTCCTCGATCGTGCCGTGGACAAGCCTTCCGCCGATTCCCGACGGTGTCGCGGCGGCCGCAACCTCGCCCCGGCCGCTGCGGTTTGCCCAGTTTCCCGCCCCGTTCGTCCCCCGCGGCACCGTTCCCTCGGGCTTTCCGACCCGAAGCCGTAGAATCGACCGGGAGGAGGAAAGGCCATGCACCGCCGCCGTCGGACCGGTCGAGTTTTCCTGCCGCTCATCCTCGCCGTGACCACCGCGGGATGCCTCGCCGGTACAGTCTCCGCCCACCCGCCCCATGCCGGGTGCGGACCGATGCCGATCGCCTCCTGCGGATGGGGCGGCGGCCCCCGCTGGGGTGAGTGCGTGCTTCCCGGCTGGCGCGGGGGATGGTGTGGGTTCGGCTCGGCCCGCGTGCTGGAGACCGTCGCGGTCAGCGGCGTCGGCTGCGGCAACTTCTTCTCCGGCAGCGTCCGCAGCGCCGTGGTCGGCTGCCCCCCCTGGCCGGTGTGCTGGGATCCCTGCGGCTTCGGCTCGTTCGGCTGGCGCCGCGGTGGCTGGTGGTCGGGTGGCTGCGGCTGGGATCCCTGGTGCGCGCCGGTCTGGTACGGCCCCTGGGTCTGTCCGACGCCGGCCGTGATCTGGCCGCCGATCGTCGTCTCACCGTTCGGCTCGTGGCTCCCCGCCGGCACCGTGCCGGTGTTCGGCCCGGCCGGCGTGGCGCCCTATCTCGGCCTCACCGCGCGTGGGCCGCTCGAGATCGGTTTCGTGCCCGGCATCGCCACGGCGCGGCGCGACGACGGCCGCCGGCTGCTCGCCGGGCTGACGAGTCCGGCACCTGCCAAGGCGACCGCGCGGACGAGCAACCGCGTCGCCCGGCAGCGCGCGGCGCGGCTGGTGGCCAAGGGGGACGACGCGCTCCGCGCCGCCGTGGCCGACGAGCGGCGCCTCGCCGACGCCCTCGACGCCTACCGCCGTGCCATCGCCGTCGCCCCCGATCTGCCCGACACATTCGTGCGCCAGGCGATCGCGCTGGTGGCCGCCGGCCGCGACGACGACGCCGCCGCGGCCCTCGGCCGGGCCGTGGCCCTCGATCGCCGGCTCGGCCTGGCCCCGCTGCCCGCGGCGGAGGGGCGGCCGGCCGATCCGGTGTTCGGCGACCGTCCGGCCGGCTCCGCGCCGCCGGTGATCGCCCGCGGCCGGGCGCTGTTGGCAGAGGTCCTCGCCGCGGGGGCCGGCCCCGCCGACGAGCCGCGCGGCAATTGGATCGCGACGGCGTGGACGAAGCGGTTCGGTGAACCGGCCCCGGCGCTCGCGCGGCGGTAGCGATCAGGCGACGACGCCCTCATCGGCTCGGTCGCCTGCTCCTCCGGCACCACCGGGGGTTCCGCCGCTCCGATTCGCCCCGGCCGGCGCGCGGGCTATTCTCCACAGGCTCGACCTCTGCTGCCGCCCCCCGATGGCCACCGCGATGCCCGCTCCCGCCGCCTGTCCGCTCCTTGACCTCGCACTTCCCGGCGACCGGGCCCGGCTCGACGCCCTCCGCCAGGCGCTCTGCTCGCAGGGGGACATCGTCAGTGAGGCGGGGCGGCAGCGGACGCTGGCGGTGTTCGGCGAGCCGCTCTCGCCGCGCCAGGTCGTCGCCCGGATCTGCACCGACGTCCGCCAGCGCGGCCGCGAAGCGCTCGTCGACTACTCGCGCCGACTCGACGGCGCCGCGGCCGACGGCCCCGTCGAGGTTCCCGAGGCGTCGCTGGCCGCCGCCCACGCCTCCGTCGACCCCGGGTTTCTCGCTGCCGTCCGGCGGATCCGTGATCGCGTCGAGCGCTTCCAGCGCGCCCTCCTGCCGCCGCCGGTGGCGGTGGCGCTGGCCGGCGGCGGCCAGCTCCGCCAGCGCGACCTGCCGCTCGACCGCGTCGGCGTCTGCGTGCCCGGCGGCGCCGCCGCCTACCCTTCGACACTGCTGATGACCGTCGTACCGGCGCGGGTCGCGGGCGTGCGCGAGGTCGTCGTCGTCGCCCCGCCGACGCCGTTCGGCGCTGACAACGCCCATGTGCTCGCCACCTGCCGCGAGCTCGGGGTCGACCGCGTGCTCCGCGTCGGCGGCGCCCAGGCGGTGGCGGCGCTCGCCTACGGCGTCGGGGGGATCCCGCGCGTCGACATGATCGTCGGCCCGGGAAACCTGTTCGTGGCGCTGGCCAAGCAATTCGTCGCCGGCGACGTGGCGATCGACTCGATCGCCGGCCCCAGCGAGATCGTCGTCGTCGCCGACGCCACGGCCCGGCCGGAGTTCATCGCCGCCGACATGCTCGCCCAGGCCGAGCATTCCCCCGGCTCGGCGCTGCTGCTCACCGCCAGCCGGCCGCTGGCCGAGGCGGTGGCGGCAGCCCTCGCCGCACAATTGTCGGGCCTCGAGCGCGAGAGCCTCACGCGCGACAGCCTGGCGCGATACAGCGCCCTGGTGGTCTGCCGCGACATCGCCGAGGCGGAGGCGCTGGCCGACGCGCTGGCCCCCGAGCACCTCTCGATCGACACCGCCGATCCCGAGGCGACGCTGGCGCGGATCCGCCACGCCGGCGCGGTGTTTCTCGGACCGCACAGCCCCGTCGCCGCCGGCGACTACGCGGCCGGGCCGTCCCACGTCCTGCCGACCGGCGGCACGGCGCGGTTCAGCGCCGGGCTGTCGGCGCGCGACTTCCTCCGGGGCGGCAGCGTGATCCGCCTCGCGGCCGCCGACCTCGCCGAGCTGGCGGCCGACATCCGCATCCTCGCCGACACCGAGGGGCTGTCGGCCCACCGGAAGAGCGTGGAGATCCGCTCGGCGTCACCGGGGCAGGGGGGCACGTGAACGACGACCCATTTCCGTTCTTCGTCGGCTGGGGGACGCTGTCGCTGATCAACGCCGGGCTGGCACAGTCGAAGAATCGCAGCGGCCTGGCCTGGTGGGTGCTGTCGCTCGTCCTCGGCCCGGTGGCGACGTTCCTGATCGTCGTCCTCGACCGGCTCCCGCCGCGCCTCGACTGACGGCCGCCGGATGCGGCCGACCGAGAGTCGACAAGGTCCATCCGGGATCGTCGTGGGTGGAAGACAGGAGACGACATCCCGGCATTCCCATCACAGGGCCGGCGCAGCCCCTCCGCCGTCGCCCGCGCATCGGCCCGTCACCCCTGGCTGCGGGTCGATGCGAGGGAAGAGGCGCGGGGGGCGACCCCCTCTGCAGAGACCGAGCGGAGGCTTCACCGGCCGCGGTGACCCACGGACATGCGAATCATGGCCTCAGCGGGCTTTTTCCACGGAAATTCAGCGGAACTTCACCAGCAGCATCCCGGCGAACACCAGCGCCACGCCGACGAGCCGCAGCGCCGAGAGCGGCTGCCGGGGCAGGTTCATCGCGCCAAAGTGGTCGAGGAGCACCGAGCAGGCCAGCTGCCCGCCGACGACCGCGGCGATGAACGCGGCGGCGCCGAGCCGCGGGGCGAGCGTCGCCCCGGCGAGCACGATCATCGCGCCGAGCGGACCGCCGATCCAGTACCACCACGGCGTGCCTCGGACGGCGGCCAGCGGCGGCAGCGGCGGACGGACGGCGAGCATGAACAGGCAGGCGCAGACGATCGTGCCGCAGATCGAGAAGAACGCGGCGACTCGCGCGTCGCCGACGGCGCCGCGGAGGGCGGCGTTGGCCGCGGCCTGGAGGGCGATGCAGCAGCCGGCGCCGGCGGCGAGCAGGATCCACCACGTTCCTTCCATCACGGGCTCCTTGCGGGGTCTGACCGACCGGCCACGATAGCAGCCGGCGGCCGCGCCGCGAGCGGCGCCGGTCGTGACGGTCGTGACGGCGGTGCAGGGGGCGCCGGGCCGGCGCTTGCTGTCCGTGGCCAAAGCCCTCCATGGCCTTTGTCCACTCGGGCAACCGAGGGAAACGCCAAGGGTCTCCCTGGTCGCCGTCGGCCGCATCCGGCGGCCGATACCTTGGTCCACGGCCTGTTGGCAGTTCAGGCGAGGTAGACTCCGGTCGTGACACCCACCACCCGCGCCGCCATCACCGCGTCCAATCTCGTCCGCCCCGGGCTGGCGGCGATCGCCGGCTACGTCCCCGGCGAGCAACCGCAGTCGGGCGACTGGATCAAGCTCAACACCAACGAGAATCCCTACGCTCCCTCCCCCCGCGTCGCCGCGGCGGTGACGGCGCTTTTGTCGGGGCGGACGCTCGCCAAGTATCCCGATCCGCTCGCGACCCGCTTTCGCGAGCAGGCCGCCGCGCTCCACGGAGTCGATCCCGACTGGATCCTCTGCGGCAACGGCAGCGACGACCTGCTCACGATCCTCGTCCGGTCGTTCGTCGGCGAAGGGGACTGGCTGCGGATGGCCTATCCGAGCTACATCCTCTACCGGACCCTCGCCCAGCTCCAGGGAGCGGCGTGCGACGAACATCCGTTCGCCCGCGACTGGTCGCTCGACGACGGCTTCGCCGCGCCGGCGACGCCGTCGGGCACGCCCCTCCGGCTGGCGATCCTCGCCAATCCCAACAGCCCGTCGGGGACCTGCCTGGCGCCGCAGCGCGTCGCCGAGCTGGCACGGCAGCTCCCCTGTCCGCTCGTCGTCGACGAGGCCTACGGCGATTTCGCCGACAGCGACTGCGTCGGCCTGGTGCGGACCCTCGACCGCGTCATCGTCACCCGGTCGCTGAGCAAGTCCTACGCCCTGGCGGGGATCCGCTTCGGCTACGCGATCGCCCGGCCGGAGCTCGTCGAGCAGCTGGTGAAGATGAAGGATTCCTACAACTGCGACGCCCTCTCGATCGCGGCGGCGACCGCGGCGCTGCTCGACCGCGAGTGGCTCGCCGCCACGCGCGCCCGGCTGCTCGCGACCCGCGCCCGGCTGACGGCCGGGCTCCGCACGCTCGGCTTCACCGTCGTCGACAGCCAGGCGAACTTCGTCTGGTGCACGCACGCCGACCGGCCCCACCGGGCGCTCTACGAGGCCCTCAAGGCGCGGCGGATCCTCGTCCGCTGCATGGACTACGCCGGCTGGGGCGACGGCCTGCGGATCACCGTCGGCACCGACGCCGAGATCGACGCCCTCCTCGCCGCCCTCCGCACGCTCTAGACCCCATGCACCGCACCGCCACCGTCTCCCGGACCACCGCCGAGACCGCCGTCTCCGTCGCCCTCGACCTCGACGGCACCGGCCGGGCCGAGATCGCCACGGGCCTCGGCTTCTTCGACCACATGCTCACGCTCCTCGCCGGCCACGCGCTGGTCGACCTGGCCGTGCGCTGCCAGGGCGACCTGCACGTCGACGGCCACCACACCGTCGAGGATGTCGGCCGGAGCGTCGGCCAGGCGGTCCGCGAGGCGCTCGGCGACCGCCGCGGCATCCGCCGCTACGGCCACTGCACGCTGCCGATGGACGAGGCGCTGGTCACCGGGGCGATCGACCTCGGCGGGCGTGCCGCCACCGTGCTCGCTGTCGAGTTCCGCGTGCCCACGATCGGTGCCTTCGACGTCCAGCTCGTCGAGGTCTTCTGGGAGGCCTTCGCGGCGACTGCCGGGGCCAACGTCCACGCCGTCCTCCACCACGGCCGCAACGCCCATCACGTCGCCGAGGCGGTGTTCAAGGCGCTGGCGCGCAGCCTGCGGATGGCGGCCGAGATCGACCCGCGCCAGGCGGGGATCCCGAGCACGAAGGGCACGCTGACGGTCTGACCGCCGCCGCCCGCGTCACTCGTTGACGAACGTCTCGAGGAACCGGGCGAGGCGGTGGAAGTCGCTGCCGCGTTCGACGTAGCGGACGACCGTCACCAGCGTCACCGGGTCGACGAGCTCCGCGAACGGGACGTAGTTGAGGTCGAGCTGTCCCGAGACGCTGACCATCACCCCGTCGAGGCCGCGCTCGGCGAGCGCCCGGTAGCCGCCGACGCCGAGCTGGCTGCCGAGCATGATGTCGAAGGCATGGGGCCGCGCGCAGCGCGCCTCGTAGCCGAGCTGCAGCCCGATCACCTTCCGCGACCGGCCGGTCTGGCGCTTGTACTCGGCCGCCACCAGCTTGGCGAACATCCGCCCGAGCTGCACGTGGCTGATCGAGATGTGGCCATGGTCGTCGCGTGGCACCCCCTCGAGGCTCCGGGCGGGGAGGTACTCGGCGAGCCCCTCGGCGAGGACGACGACGCCGAACTGCTTCCCCTCGCTCTCCTCGCGGACGAGCATCGTCTTCACGATCCGGCCGACGACCTCCTCGGTGTTCATCACCGGGCGGATGCTCGTCGTGCCGTCGGCGGCGGTGACCGTCTCCTCGCCGCGGTAGCGGCCGTGGATGTCCTCGACGCTGATCACCAGGCTCGCCTCACCGGAGATCGCCGCCCCGTAGGCCAGCCAGCCGGCACTGCGCCCCATCGTCTCGCAGACGAAGTAGGTCCGCCCCGCCTCGGCGTCGTGGAGGAGGTTGCGGATCTCGTCGCCGAGCGTGTCGACGGCGGTGAAGTAGCCGAAGGTGAAGTCGATCCCCATGTAGTCGTTGTCGATCGTCTTCGGCAGGTGCACGACGGGGATCCGCGGGCTGCCCGGCGGGAGCCGGTCCTGGAACAGCTTGAACTTGTTGGCCGTCTTCAACGTGTCGTCGCCGCCGATCGAGATCAGCGCCTCGACCCCCAGCGACCGCAGCCCCTCGTAGACCCGGCGCAGCGGCCCGACGCGCTCGGGGTCGTCGAAGTGGGCCGGCGACGAGACGAGCTTGCCGGGATTGGTCCGCGCGGTGCCGATCAGGATCCCCTGGCTGGAGCGCGAGCGCTTGAGGAAGTCGGAGGTGATCCGCACGTAGTCGCGCCCCTCGACGAGCGGGGCGGCGGGATCGAAGTCGGCGAGCGCCGAGTAGCCGTGCTTCATCCCGATGACCTCCGTGTCGTTGCGGAGGAACGAGATCGCGGCGGTCGAGATCACGGCGTTGGCGCCGGGGGCCGGCCCGCCGGCGAACAGGATCGCGACGCGACGGAACTGGTGGGCCGACTTCGGGGGGCGGGAGAGGCTTTCGTTCATGGCGGTGTCAGGAGGGGGAGCCGGCGAGCCAGCGTTCCACGAAGGTGGTGTCGATCCGCGCCTCGTGGAACGCGGCACTGCGGAGCAGTTTTTCGTGGAGCGGGACGGTCGTCTTCACCCCCTCGATCCGCAGTTCGGCCAGGGCCCGGAGCATCGTCGCCACCGCCGCCTCGCGCGAGGGCTGGTGGACGATCAGCTTGCCGACGAGCGAGTCGTAGTTGGGGGGCACGACCGAGCCGGCGGCGACGTGCGAATCGAAGCGGACGCCGAACCCGCCGGGGGCGATGATCCGCTCGATCCGGCCGGGGCAGGGGCGGAAGTTCGCGGCCGGGTCCTCGGCGTTGATCCGGCATTCGATGGCGTGCCCGCGCAGGACGACGTCGTCCTGCACCAGCCCGAGCGGCGCGCCGGCGGCGATCCGGATCTGGGCCTTCACCAGGTCGATCCCGGTCACCATCTCGCTGACCGGATGCTCGACCTGGATCCGGGCGTTGACCTCGATGAAGTAGAAGTTGTCGTGCTGGTCGACGATGAATTCGACCGTCCCCGCCGAGTGGTAGCCGGCGGCCTTGGCGAGGCGCACCGCGGCGGCGCACATCGCCTCGCGCGTCGCCTGGGGGAGGCGCGGCGAGGGGCTCTCCTCGATCAGCTTCTGGTGGCGCCGCTGCGTGGAGCAGTCGCGCTCCCAGAGATGGACCACCGTGCCGTGGTGGTCGCCGAGGATCTGGATCTCGACGTGCCGTGGCCGCTCGACGTATTTCTCGATGTAGATCCCGGGATTGCCGAACGCCGCCTGGGCCTCGGCCGAGGCCTGCTGCCAGGCACCGGCGAGGGCGGCGTCGTTGGGGGCGACCCGCATCCCCTTGCCGCCGCCCCCGGCGGTCGCCTTGAGGAGCACGGGGAAGCCGATCCCGCGGGCGATCCGCACCGCCTCCTCCTCGCTCGTCACCAGACCGTCACTGCCCGGCACGGTCGGCACACCCGCGCTCTTGGCCAGCGCCCGGGCGGAGTTCTTGTCGCCGAGCCGCTGCATCGCCTCGGGGGTCGGGCCGATGAACGTGATGTCGCAGGACCGGCAGACCTCGGCGAAGTGGGAGTTCTCGGAGAGGAAGCCGTAGCCGGGGTGGATCGCCTGGGCGTTGCCGACCTCGGCGGCGCTGATGATCCGGTCGATCCGCAGGTAGCTGTCGGCGGCCCGCGCCGGTCCGATGCAGATCGCCTCGTCGGCGAGCTCGAGGTAGGCGGCGCCGCGGTCGGCCTCGCTGTGGACGGCGACCGTCTCGATCCCCATCTCCCGGCAGGCGCGGATAACCCGGAGGGCGATCTCACCACGATTGGCGACGAGGATCCGTTTGAACATGCCTGCCATCCCTGCCTGTCCGCGACGTCGCCGGATCCCTCCGGCCCGCGCGCCGTGTTCTTCCGGGATCGGCCGGTCCACCGGAGCGCGGCCGGGGACGGACGCCCCAGCGGCATCAGTGTTCCGGATCGACCTTCAGGAGCGCCTGGCCGAACTCCACCGGCGCGCCGTTCTCGACCAAGATCGCCACCACCTGGCCCGACACGCCGGCGGGGATCTCGTTGAATACCTTCATCGCCTCGATGATGCAGACCGTCTTCTCCGGTTCGATCCGGTCGCCGACCTTGACGAACGGCGGCGAGTCGGGGCCGCTGGCCCGGTAGAACGTCCCGACCATCGGGCTCTTCACCACCATCGCCCGTTCCGGTTCGGCCGGCGCTGCCGGCGCGGTGCCGGCAGCCGGAGCGGCAGCAGGAGCCGCCGGCAATGCCGCCATCGGCACCATCCCTGCCGCGGCGCTCACCGCCCGCGAGAGCCTGACGCGCATCTCCCCCTGCTGGAGATCGATTTCGGTGAGCCCGTGCTTGTTCATCAACCGCACGAGCCGCTTGACGCGCTGCTCGTCGAAGACGTCGCCGCCCGGCGCCGGATCGGCTTCCGGGGGACCGCCCGGCCGCGGCTTTCCGACCGCTTTTTTGTCCGCCTTGCTCGGCTTCATGGCAAACCGCCGTCTCCGGTCATCCTCACGGGAGTGAAAGCCCGGGGAGGGTAGCCCGCGCGGCCGGTTTCAGTCAAGGTAACGGCTTCCCGGGTGAGCCGAGTCGACCGACCCCAACGGGCACCGCGACGATGACGCCTCCCGCAGCGCTGCCGCGCCTCGCCCGCCGTGTCCGCGACAGCCACAAGCACGACTACGGTCGCGTGGTCGTGATCGGCGGCGCCACGGGCATGGCCGGCGCTCCGGCGCTGTCGGCCCTGGCGGCGCTGCGCTGCGGCGCCGGCCTGGTCGAGGTCCTCGTCCCCGAGCCCGCGGCGGCGATCACCGCCGGCTTCGATCCCTGCCTGATGGCGCGCGGGTTCCCGGCCGACGCCGACGGCTGCTTCGCCAGCGCCGCCATCGCGCTGCTCGCGGCGCGGGCGGCGGCGGCCGACGCGCTGGTGGTCGGCCCCGGCCTCGGGCGCGGCGGCGCGGTCCGGGATCTCGTCGCCCGGCTGTGGAGCGAGGCGGCCGTGCCGACGGTCTTCGACGCCGACGCGCTGTGGGCCCTCTCCCCAACGCCGCCGGTCGCGGGCGCCGGCCCGCGGCTGATGACGCCCCACGAAGGAGAGCTGCGCCGGTTCCTCGCGCGCCCCGTCGGCGCCCGCGCCGCCCTCGAGGAACAGGCGGCGCGGCTGGCCGCGGCGACCGGCGCGGTGGTGCTCCTCAAGGGGCCCGACACGCTCGTCGTCGACGGTGCCGACCGCTGGCACAACGCCACGGGCAATCCGGGGATGGCGACGGCCGGGTCGGGCGACGTCCTGGCCGGGATGATCGCGGCGCTGGCGTGCCAGCCCTGCCTGGTCGACGGCGTGCGCCACGATCGGCCCGGCCTGGGGGCCGCGGCGCGGATCGGAGCCTGGGCCCACGGGCGTGCCGGCGACGTGGCGGCCAACGCGCTGGGGGAGATCGCGATCACCGCGCGCGACATCCTCACGGCGATTCCCGCGGCGCTCGGCGAGCTGGTCGCGCCCGACTCGGCTACCGCTGCACGAGGCGCGTGACGTCGACGACGGCGTCGTCGCGGCCGATCCAAACCCGTTCCCCCGGCATCGCCTCGTAGGTCATCCCGCCGGTGAACGAGCCGAACGCGGGGAGCACGAGGCGGCCGGCGTCGGCCACGAAGCACCGCGCGCGGATCCGCTCCCAGGCCGGCCCGCGGAGCGTGACGGCGGGGTGGAGGTGGCCGCCGACGACGAACCGCTCGGCGACGCCGCCGCGCGGGTCGTGGATGAAGTGCAGCGGCGGCTCGTCGAGCGCCGGGGCGACCTGGTCGAGGCCGAGCGCGCCGAGGCGGCGGCCGAGGCGGGCGTCGTGGTTGCCGACGACGAGCACGACCTCGACGGCCCCGACGCTCCCGCGCCACCGGCGAAACTGCTCCGTGACCGCGTCGGTCATGCCGCCGACGGAGTGGAACAGGTCGCCGAGGACGAGCAGGCGCCTCGCGCCCCGTTCGACGAGCAGCGCCCCGAGGCGGTCGAGGTCGGCGGCGGCCGAACCCTCGGGCACCGGGATCCCGGCGCGGCGGAAGGCGGCGGCCTTGCCGAGGTGGAGGTCGGCGACCGCCAGCGTCGCCGACGCCGGCAGCCAGGCGGCGCGGCCGGGGAGAAGGAGGATGTCGGCGGCACCGGCGTCGGGGCCGCCCGCCACGGCGATGGCCGGCGCGTTCATTGCCCGCCGCTCCCGGCCGGAGCGTGCGGCGCCGCGGCGGCCGTGGCCGCGGCCTCGAGATCGCGGGCCATGAGGGTGATCTGCTCGAGCCAGTCCTGCGTCGAGAGCCGCGCCTGGATGTGCTCGGCCCAGATCGGAAAGGCGAGCGGCGAGAGGCGCGGCGTGGCGACGACGTGGATCTCGCGGACGGCGATCCGCTCGAGCGTCTCCTCGAGCCGGCGAAACTCGAACTGCCGCTCGAGGACTTCGCGGCGCACCTGGCCGAGGAGCATGCTGTCGGCGTCGTGCTCGCAGAGGACGTCGTAGATCAGCCCGGCCGAGGCCTGCGTCTGCCGGTCGCCGTGCCGCGCCGCCGACACCAGCCCCGCGACGCGCGCGATCTCGCGGAAGTGGGCCCGGGCCATCTCGGTGCCGCGGAGGCACTCCATCAGGTCCTCGAGGAGGTTCCCGGGAGAGAGCAGCCGGCGCCACGAGCGCTCGTCGCCGGGGAGCGGGCCGCGGCCGGCCAGCTGCAGCCCCCAGTCGGTGGCGGCGAGGCGGAGCGTGCTCGAACGGCGCTGGGCGATCCGCCAGGCGACGAGCGTCGCCAGCCCGTCGTGGACGAGGCGGCCGGCGAACGGATACAGGAACACGTGCTCGCCGTCGCGCCCGGAGTAGCGTTCCACGAGCAGCTCGTCGGCCGCCGGGAGCCGGCTGGTGCGGGCCTGCGTATCGAGGAGGGGGAGGACGGCGGCGACCTCGGCGGGGAGGCGCTTCCGCCCCGGGCCGGCGGCGCCGCGGACGACGTCGAGGATCCCCTCCGAGAGCAGCGTGGTGAACGGCATCCGGGCGCCGTTCCAGCGCGGCACGGTGAGCCCCTGCGCGGAGCGCGCCCGCTTCACCCAGGCGACGCGGCCGTCGAACCGAAACAGCGACAGCGCCCGCCCCGCGAACAGGAACCGCTCCCCCTCGGCGAGGCGCGAGGCGAACGACTCCTCGACGGTCCCCAGCGTGCCGCCGCGGAGCCAGCGGACCTCGACGACGGCGTCGCCGACGATCGTGCCGATCGCCATCCGGTGGCGCCGCGCGATCGCCGGCGAGGCGACGTACCAGCGGCCGAAGCGCTCGACGATCCGGGCGTAGTCGGGGTAGGCGGCCAGCGCCGGCCCGCCGCGGGCGGCGAAATCGAGGGCCCACTGCCAGGAGCGGTCGTCGAGGGTCGCGTAGGCGCGCGTCGTGCGGACCTCGGCGAGCAGCTCGGCGGCGACGAAGCCGCCGCTGCAGGCGACGGTGACCAGATGCTGGGCGAGGAGGTCGAGCGGGCAGTCGAGCGGCACGCGCGGCTCGACGCGCCCCGCCACGGCGGCGGTCCGCGCCGCGGCGCACTCGATCAGCTCCAGCGCGTGCGTCGGCACGCACAACAGCCGCGAGGTCTGGCCGGGGGCGTGGCCGCTGCGGCCGGCGCGCTGCAGCAGCCGCGCCACCCCCTTGGGGCTCCCCACCTGGAAGACGAGGTCGACGGGGCCGAAGTCGACGCCGAGGTCGAGGCTCGACGTGGCGACGACGCACTTCAGCTTCCCCGCCTTGAGGCCCTGTTCCGCCGCCTCGCGCAGCTCGCGGTCGATCGAACCGTGATGGAGGGCGAGCGCGCCGCGCCAGTCGGGACGGGCGCGGGCGATCGATTCGTACCAGCGCTCGGCCTGGGCGCGGGTGTTGGTGAACACCAGCGACGTCGCCGCGCCGGCGATCCGCTCGACGACCTGCGGGAGGAGGCGCAGGCCCATGTGGCCGGACCAGGGGAAGCGCTCCATCGGCTCGGGGACGAGCGTGGCGATCTCGAGGCGCCGCGGCACGCGGGCGGTGACGACGCGCGCCGCCGGGGCCGCGGCAGGGCCGACCAGCGCCGCCACCGCGTCGGCGAGGTTGCCGAGCGTGGCGGACAGGCCCCACGTGGCCAGCCCCGGGGCGAGGGCGCGGAGGCGGGCGAGGGCCAGCTCCGTCTGCACGCCGCGCTTCGAGCCGAGCAGCTCGTGCCACTCGTCGACGATCACCGTCTGGAGCGCGGCGAAGTCGTCGAGGACGGTGTCGAGCGAGAGGAGGATCGAGAGCGTCTCGGGGGTGGTGACGAGCACCTCGGGGCGCTGCTCGCGGACGCGCTTCCGAGCCGCCGCCGAGCTGTCGCCGGTGCGGAGGCCGACGCGCCACCGGCTCCCGAGCCAGTCGGCGAGGTCCCCGAGCGGGCTCTCGAGCGCCGCGGCGGTGTCGGCGGCCAGTGCCCGCAGCGGCGTGATCCACACGACGCGCAGCCCGGCGGGGGCCGGTGCGATACCGGCGCGCGCCAGCCGCCGGGCACGGGCCAGCGCCCCGAGCCAGACGGCGAGCGTCTTGCCGGTGCCGGTGGGGGCGTGGACGAGGCCGCCGGCGCCGTCCGCGACCGCCTGCCAGACCTTCTCCTGGAAGGCGAACGGCTTCCAGCCGCGCCCTCGGCACCAGCGCCGCAGGGGGGCGCGGACGTCGTCGGCTGTGACTACGGCGCCGCTCATGGGACGGCCTCGGTGGGGGCCGCGGTCCGGCACAGCCGGCGCAGGTCGTCGAGCCGGCCGGCGTCGGCGATCCCCTTGTCGCGCCGCCAGCGGACGATCCGCGGGAAGCGGAGGGCGAGCTTGGCCTTGTGGCGCTGCGACGGCGCCACCCCCTCGAAGGCGATCTGGAAGACGAGCGACGGCTCGACGATCCGCACCGGGCCGTGGCGCTGCCGCGTCGTGGCGCGGACGATCCGGTCGACCTCGACGATCTCGGCGTCCGACAGCCCCGAGTAGGCCTTGGCGACGGTGACGAGCTCCTCCCCCTCCCAGACGCCGAGGGTGTAGTCGGTGTGGAGGCCGGCGCGGCGCCCGTGGCCGGCCTGGGCGTAGAGCAGGACGGCGTCGATCTCGAGCGGCTCGATCTTCCACTTCCACCAGTCGCCGCGCGTCCGCCCGCTGCCGTAGGGGGAGGCCCGGCGCTTGAGGATCAGCCCCTCGACGCCCCGGTCGCGCGCGAGGGCCCGCGCCGCGGCGCGGCCGGCCCAGTCGGGGGCCGCCAGGAGCGGCGAGAGGAACAGCCGCCCGGTCGCGACGGCCTCGTCGCCCTCTGGCAAGAACGGTGCATCGGTCGCCCCGGCGCCTCCGAGGAGCCGCTCGAGCCTCGCGCGCCTCTCGCCGAGCGGTAGCGCGCGAAGATCGTCTCCCCCTTCCTCGACGAGATCGTAGGCGACGAACACGCAGGGGACCTCGGCGAGGAGCCCCTTGGTGACGCGTTTGCGGCCACTGCGGCGCTGGAGCGTGGCGAAGGGGAGGAGGCGCGTGCCGCGGGCGGCGAGCAGCTCGCCGTCGAGGACCGTGCCCGGCGGGAGGCCGGCCGCGGCGGTGGCGATCTCGGGGAAGGCCTCGGTCGCCAGATCCTCGCCGCGCGTCCAGAGGGCGACCCCCGCGCTACGGACGACGACCTGCGCGCGGATCCCGTCCCACTTCCATTCGGCCTGCCAGTCGCCGACCGCACCGAGGCCGGCGGCCGGCACGTCGAGCGCCGCGGCGAGGAAGAACGGATAGGGGCGGAGGTCGTCGGCGGCGCTGGCGACGGGGGAGATCAACCGGGAAAACGCCTCCGCCCCCTCGTCGCCGCGGCCGACGAGGCGCGTCATCATCGCCGCCGGCTCGATGCCGGCGACCTCGGCCAGCGCCCGGGCGACGAGCGTCCGCGAGACGCCGACGCGGCAGCCGCCGGTGAGCAGCTTGTGCCACACGATCCGCTCCCGGGGGGCGAGCACGCGCCACGTGGCGCGGAGGAACGCGCCGATCGCCTCCTCGTCCTTCTCGTTGCGGAGATCGCGGAGGCGCTCGACGTGGGCGGCAAGGCCGAGATCGGCCGGCACCAACGCGGCAGCGGCGGGCACGGCGATCTCGTCGGCAGGGGGGAGGACGAGGGCCAGCGTCTCGGCGAGGTCGCCGGTCTGGGCGTAGCACTCTTCGAGGAGCCAGAGGGGGATCGCCGCGGCCGCCGCCGCCTCGCGGCGCAAAAGCGGCAGCGGCACGGCGCGCGACTGCCTCCCGCCGGCGAGGACGGCCAGCGCGCAGGCGGCGTCGGCGGCGGGGGCGGAGCGGAAATAGTCGCGCAGTGCCGCCACCTTCTCCGTGATGCTCGTCGTGCCGTCGAGCTGCCAGTAGAGGTCGGCGAACGCCTTCATGGCAGCGCCCCGGCGGCGTCGTCGGCGGGCTCGGCCGCAGCGCGGGTACCGGCGCCGTCGGCGCCGGCATTATCGGCGATCGAATCACCCGTGCCGTCGGCGTCGTCCTCGGGCTGGGCCGTCTCGCCGGGGGGCGTCTCGCCGAAGAACCGCGTGGGGAGGACGGAGGCGTCGAGGCCGCGCTCGCGGAGGAACCGCGCGAACGCCTCGGTGCTGCCGTGGGTGACAAGCACTCGCTTCGCCCGCGACGCCTCGACCGCCGCCACGAGGCCGGGGAAATCGGCGTGGTCGGAGAGGACGAAGCCGCGGTCGAAGCCGCGCCGGCGGCGCACGCCGCGGAGCTGCATCCAGCCCGACGCCGCGGCGGTGCTCACCGGCCCGAACAGGCGCAGCCACCGGCTCCCGGCCGCCGACGGGGGGGCGATGACCAGCACCCGGCCGTGGCCCACCTTGCGGGCGCCGGGGGGCACGCCGTCGATCGGCGGCAGGCGCACGCCGCTGTCGCGGTAGGCACGGACGAGCTTGGTGACCGCCCCGTGGGCGACGATCGGGCCGATCGACGGGTCGACCAGCGCCGCGAGGCGCTGCGCCTTGCCCAGCGCGTAGGCGAACAGCACGCTCGCCTTCCCCTCCACCTGGTTGGCGCGCCACCAGGCATCGATCTCGGCGCCGATCGTCGCCGCATCGGGCCAGCGGTAGATCGGCAGGCCGAACGTCGACTCGGTCACCAGCACGTCGCACTCCGCCGGCTGGAATGGCGCGCAGGTCGGGTCGGGGGCGGTCTTGTAGTCGCCGGTGATCACCCACACGACGCCGCGGTGCTCGATCCGCACCTGCGCCGACCCGAGGACGTGGCCGGCCGGGACGAGCGACACCCGGACGCCGTTGATCGACAGCGACTCACCCGGCCGCAGGCAGTCGATGACGCCGCCGGGACCGAGGCGGGTGCGGAGCACGAGCCGGCCGTCGGCGCTGCACAGGTAGCGGTCGCAGCCCGGCCGGGCGTGGTCGGCGTGGGCGTGGGTGATCACCGCCCGGGGGACGCGCCGCCACGGGTCGACGTGGAAGTCGCCGGCGGCGCAGTACAGCCCCGCGTCGGTCACCTCCACCAGGTCGTGCATCCCTCGCCGACCCCACGGGGTCGCCGCGGCCTCGGCGGCGCCGGAAGGTCGGCGCGCAGGCGCGGCTTCCGCATGGTAGCACCCGCGCCGCGGCGGGCGGGGGCGCCCGGCGGCGATCAGCGGTAGGCCTGGTTGCCGACGGCGGGGAAGCGGTAACCGCCGAAGCCGAACGGGGCGTAGACCGGCCAGTCGCCCGGCTTCACCCCCGGCGGGAACGAGTAGGCGCGCCATGTCGGCGTGCGCGGCTGCGTGGGGTTGACCCAGTAGCGCCAGCGGCCGCTGCGGGTCACCGACGGATTCGTGCCCCGGCCCCAGGGGGCCATCCGCTGCGGCGTGCCGTGGGGGAGCGGCTTGGGATCGCCGACACGGCTGATGCCGTCGCCGGCGGCGAGCGCCGTGGCGGCCGACAGGGCGACCGCGAGGAGCGAGAGCAGAAGCGTGCTGCGGCGCATGGGGAGGGTTCCGGAAGGAGCGCGCGGCGGGAACGGGCCGCCGCGCCCATCCGGGGAATCGTCGTCCCTTCGGCCGCGCCGACTTTGGCCGGCCGCCGGCGGGGGAGCGCGTAGCGGTTCGCGCGGCTGTGACGGGGCCCGGCGAGCGCGTGCCGCGGCCGGTTAGTCGCCGCGCCGGCGGGCACGCGATTTGCGCCCCTTCTGCTTGCCGCGGCCGTCGGCGCCGTCGCCGTGCTCGGCCCAGACGACGGTCACCGGCAGGCGGAACGCCCGCTCGAACAGGTCGGTGCGCCGCTCGGCCCCCCAGATGTCGACGAGCGGATCGGCGTCTGCCACCACCTCCACGCGCACCGCGTCGTCGTCGACCGCCACGCGGACGTCGCGCACCTGCTGCGAGCGGCTCCGGTCGAGGCCGCCGGCGAGGCGGAGGATCCCGGCCAGCCCCTCCACGCGGCGCTGCTCGTCGGCCGACAGGCGGGCGAGGTTCTCGTGCTTCTTCTTCGGCAGCGCGCCGCGGTGGTAGCGGGCGACGTTGGCAACGATCTCGAGATCCTGGGGGCGCATCCCGGGGAGGCGCGCGTTGCGGATCAGGTGGTAGCTGTGCTTGTGGTGCTGGTCGTAGTTGATCACGTAGCCCACGTCCTGGAGCCGTGCTGCCCACTGGAGCAGCTCGCGGTCGCCCGGCTCGAGGCCGAGCGCCGTGGCGAGCTGCTCGAACAGCCGCCCGGCGAGGTGGGCCACCTGGCGGCCGTGCTCGGCCTCGCCGGAGCAGACGGCGGCGAGGCGCTCGATCGCCGCTTCGCGCTGCCCCGCCAGGTCGGCCGGGCCGGCGGCCGAGCCGAGCGCCTCGTCGATCATCTCGCGGAGCAGGCCGTCGCGCACGCCGCGCGTGTGGACGACGACGGTGTTGCAGCGGAAGCGCTTCAGCAGCCCGTCGATGATCGACAGCCCGGCGATGATGATGTCGGCCCGGTCGGGGGTCATCCCCGGCAGCTCGCGGCGAGCGCGGAGCGGCGTCTTGCGGAGCCGGTCGAGGAGGTGGCGGATCTCGGCATGGGAGACGCGGTAGCCGGCCACGGGCAGGTTGCTCTCGCGCTTGGCGGCCATCACCAGCTCGGCGAGCGTCGTGAACGTGCCCCCCGAGCCGACGAGGAACTGCGGCGCGAACGGCGGCCGCGTCGTCCGCTTCTTGAGGCACGACGCGATCTCCCCCTCGAGGGCGGCGAACGCCTCGGCGCCGACGGCGTCGCCGACGGCGAACGCCTCGGTGAGCCGGACGGCGCCGAGCGGCGTGGTGAAGATCGCGTCGATGAGGGTGCCGGTGGCGTAGACAATCTCGGTGCTGCCGCCGCCGATGTCGGCGACGACGACGTTGCGCCCGGCGAGGTCGATGGCGTTGGCCACGCTGGCGAACGCCAACCGCGCCTCGCGCTCGGCGCTGATCACCTCGACGTCGAGGCCGACCTCCCCGCGCACCCGGCGGCAGAACTCGGCGCCGTTGGCCGCCTCGCGGACGGCGCAGGTGGCGATCGTCCGCAGCGCCGTCACCTGGTAGCCGGCGGCGATCTGCCGGAACGACCCCAGCGCCTGGACGGTGCGGGCCATCGATTCGTCGTCGAGGCGGCCGGTCGTCGACACGCTCCGGCCGAGGCGCGTCGGCTCGCGCTCCTCGTCGATGATCCGGTAGTTCCCGCCGCGGAGGGCCTCGGCGACGATCAGCCGGACGCTGTTGCTCCCGATGTCGATCGCGCCCAGCCGGGTGGTCATTTCCGGCGAGAGGAAGATCTGCTTGTCCTCGTCGACGCTGTCGCGCATGCGTTCGGTTCCGCCGGGGTGGGATCCGATTCGATGATACTCCCGCCCTCTTCCCGGCGGGGCCCGCGGCGGATCGCCGGGCCGCGGCAGCCGGCTGCCGAGGCGATACACTCCGTGCGATCGCTTTCCCCGCACGCCCCCGCACCACCCCCTCCGTGCCCGCCCCCACGCCCCCATTCCCGCCCGGTTCGCCGCGCGTGTTCTCGGCCACGGGCCGGTGGACGCCGGCGGCGCCGGGGTGCGCCGCCACGGTCGGCAACTTCGACGGCGTCCACGTCGGCCACGCGGCGATCGTGCGCCGGCTGGTGGAGGCGGCGGCCGACCGCGGCCTCCCCGCGGTGGCGGTTTCGTTCGATCCCCATCCGGCGGCGCTGCTCCGCCCCGACAGCGCGCCCGAGCCGCTGTCGACGCCGCGGCGCCGCGCCGAATTGCTCGCCGAGCTGGGGGTCGACGCCATCGTCGTCCAGCCCGCCGACCGGCGCTTGCTGGCGCTCGAGCCCGAGGCGTTCTACGCCTGGTTGCTGCGCGGCTGGCTCGGCGCCGCGGTGCTCGTCGAGGGGGAGGATTTCCGCTTCGGCGCCGCGCGGCGCGGCGACGTGGCGCTGCTGGCGTCGCTCGGGGCCGCCGACGGCGTGGTCGTCGACGTCGTCGCCCCGGTGGCGGTCGGCGGAGCGCCGGTGTCGAGCTCGCGCGTCCGCCGGCTGCTCGCCGAGGGGGCCGTCGCCGACGCCGCGGCGCTGCTCACGGCGCCCTACCGGATCGAGGGCACGGTCGTGGAGGGGGCGAAGCGCGGGCGCACGCTCGGCTTCCCGACGGCGAACCTCGCCGCGGTCGCCACGCTCATCCCCGCCGACGGCGTCTATGCGGCGCGGGCCTGGGTGGGCGACGGCGCGGGTCCGGCGGCGCCGTATCCGGCGGCCGTCCACGTCGGGCCGGCGGTGTCGTTCGGCGTCGAGTCGCGCGCGATCGAAGTCCACCTGATCGGCTTCTCGGGCGACCTCTACGGCCAGACGCTCGCCGTTGACTTCCTCGAGCGGGTCCGTGAGACTCGCCACTTTGCCGGTGTCGAGGAGCTCGTCGGCCAGCTCCGTGCCGACACCGCGCGGGCCACCGAGGTGGCGGCCCGGACCCCGGTCCCCCGATCCGCGGAGGCGACGTGAGACTCGACTGGGGCGGACTCCTCGACGTGCTCGCCGCCGCGGACACCGTCGTCCTCACCAGCCACGTCCGCCCCGATTGCGACGCGCTGGGGAGCGAGCTGGGGATGCTCGGGATCCTCGAGGCGAAGGGGAAGAAGGTCCGGATCGTCAACGCCCAGGCGACCCCGCCGGCGCTGCGCTGGATCGATCCCTGGCAGCGGATCGAGTCGCTCGCCGGCGGCGTCGATCAGGCGGCGCTGGCCACCACCGACCTGTTCATCGTCCTCGACACCAGCGCCTGGGCGCAGCTCGGGGCAATGGGGGAGGTGATCCGCGCCCACCGCCCGCGTGTCCTGGTCGTCGACCACCACGTCAGCGAAGACGACCTCTCCGACCGGTGGTTCAAGGACCCCACGGCCGAGGCGACGGCGCGGATCGTGGCCGAGATCGGGATGCGGCTCAAGGTGCCGCTCACCGAGGCGATCGCCACGCCGCTGTACGCCGGCCTGTCGACCGACACCGGCGGGTTCCGCTTCCCGTCGGCGAGCGCCGAGACCTTCCGCCTCGCCGCCCGCCTCGTCGACGCCGGCGCCAGCCCGCCGACGATCTACCGCGAGCTGTTCGAGCAGGACTCGATCGGCCGGCTCCATCTGGTGGGCCTGACGCTTGCCGGCGCCGAGACGAGCCACGGCGGCGCGGTGATCACGTCGCGGGTCCGCCAGGCCGATCTCGAGGCGGCCGGCGCCGTGCCGAGCGACACCGAGGATCTCGTCAACCTCACGCTGGCGGTGAAGGGGACGGTGCTGGCGATGATCCTCATCGAGCAGCCCGACGGGCGCGTGAAGGTGAGCTTCCGCAGCCGCTGCCACGTCGACGCCGCGGCACTGGCGGCGACGTTCGGCGGCGGTGGCCACCGCGCCGCGGCCGGCACGATCCTCCCGGGCCCGTTCGCCGAGGCCGCGGCGAAGGTCACGGCCGCCGTCGACGCGGCGTGGAGCGCGGGGATGTAGCGTTGCCAGCGACGCCGAGATGGAGCCTTCGAGGGGCGCACGCGGGAGCTGTCCAACCTCGAACGTGAGATCGTCGACCGCCAGCTCGCCGAGTCGCAGCTGCGCATGGGACGGGAGGAGTTTCGGGCCCTGGCCGAAAAATGCCCCACAGGCATCTTTCGCACCGATGCCACGGGCGCTCGCACGAAAGGAAGAGATCCTCCGAAACCTGATCGAAGCGCAGGAGTACGAGAAGCAGACCATCGGCCACGATATCCACGACGGCCTGCTGCAATACGCGATCGGCTCGCGGATGCTGCTGGAGAGCCTCGTGCATGACCACCCCACGCGGCCCGGCAGCGACGTGCCCGACACCGTACTGGCATACCTCGGCAAGGGCATCGAGGAGGGACGACAGGTGGTCCGTGGCATGCGGCCGCCGCTCCTCGACGATCTCGGCCTTCGAGCGGCGCTCGAGGACCTGGCCGAACAGTTCACCGACATGGGCGTCTGTGTCGAGAGCCGGATCGACGCCGATCTCGCGGCGATCTCCCCGTCGCTCCAGACCACCATCTACCGCGTCACGCAGGAGTCGCTCAACAACGTGCGGAAGCACAGCGGCGGGGACCGGGCAGTGGTGTCTTTGCGGCACATCGACGGCGGCCTGCGGCTCGAAGTGGAGGACCACGGCCGGGGGTTCGACGTCGACGCGGTCGGACCACGGGGCTTCGGGCTCATCGGGATGACGGAGCGGGTGCGGCTGGCAGGCGGGACGCTCCGGATCGACAGCGGCGCGGGCCGCGGCACCCGGGTCCGCGCGGACCTACCCCTGCAGGTCCGCGCGATCCCGACGGGCGGCGCGAAGGCGTGACGGCCGAGGCTTCGCGGTCAGTGCGACGGCATCGCGATCCACAGCGGCACGGTCGCCTTGTCGCCCCAGCCGTTTGCGCGGCGGATCTCGTTTTCCGTGCGCCGCGGATCGCGGAGATAGATGTAGTAGGCGTCAAGCCGCTCGAAGAGGTCGCCCGTGCCGTCGGGCCGATCGCTCACCACCAGCGCCGCGCCGATCCGCACGTGGAGGTATCCCCGCAGAAGCTCGTCGTACGTCCCCTCCGGCACCGAGAACGTGAGCGGCACGAGCGTCTTGTCGCTCCCGATCGTGCGGATGGTGGTGGGAGGCTTTTCCAGTTCGCTGGAAACAGTCTCCCAGCGGCCATCGCGTTGGATGCCCACCTCGAGCGCCGGGCCGAGCACGTGGAGCGGATGCTCCGGGCGGAAGTTTTGGAGAAACGCCGTCACGGTGGCTGTGCCATCGGCAGCGACGACCACGTCGTCGATATCGGCCCGCAGATCCTGCATCGCCATCTCCTCGGCGAGCCGCCGCTGTGCCCGCGCGGTTTGAACGACCACCTCCTGTTTTCCGGCGATCAGCCCGTCGACGAGGGCGACGACCGCCGCCGCGACTGCGAGCCCACCGACGAACGGCAGCCACGACCGGGCAAGGCTCCCCGCGCTGATCGCCGGTCGGAGGGGCGCAAGGTCGGCCGGGGGCGGCTCGAACACCGCCGCGCCGGTCAGTTCCCGCAGCACCGGAAAAACTGCCGCAGGCGGGAGGGGCGGTGTCGCGGCGTCGGTCACCTCCGTGCATCTGCCGCGTTCCATCCACAGCCGGCGGTCAGCGATCGCCGCCAGGGCCGGATCGTGCGTCACGAGCACGATCGCCGGGGAACGGTCGGCTCGCACACGCGCGAGCATGGCCGTGATCTCCGCCGCCGCCAGCGCGTCGAGGTCGCCGGTTGGCTCATCGGCGAGGATCACGGCAGGCTCCGCGGCCAAGGCCCGGGCGAGGGCCACGCGGCGCTGTTGCCCGCCCGACAATTCCGCTGGATAGGCGTCCCATCGATCGGCTAGGCCGACGAGCTCGAGCAGCTCCTCGGCCCGCGTCGCCAGCGAGCCGCGCGGCTTGCCGGCGAGCGCGGCGGGAAGGAGCACGTTGTCGAGAGCCCGCAGTCCCGGCAGGAGTGCGCCATCCTGCAAGAGGAGGCCGATGTCGCTCGCCCGCACGCCGCTCGTCTCGCGCTGCGTGCGTGATCGCCATGGCCGGCCGGCGAAACACACCTCGCCTGCCGTCGGTGCGCAGAGCCCGCCGAGCAGGGCCAGGAGTGTCGACTTTCCCGAACCCGATCGTCCCAGGATCGCCACGCATTCTCCCGGCGCGATCGCGAGACTCACGTCGTCGACCGCGGTAATCGGTCCGCGGCGAGTGTGATAGGTGAGGCTGGCATGCCGCGCCTCGATGATCGGCGGATCGCTCATGCCGTGTCGCCCCGCAGGAGCGTCCAGGGCTGCCGTCCCGCCGCCAGCCAGGCAGCGATCGCGGCGCCCATGATCGCCGTCGCGGCGACGAGCACGCCGCTCGCCAGCGCGTACAGACACAATTCCCCAACCCCCGGCATCGCCAGCGCGATCGCCCGCTGCTCGAGTGCGAACCCGACTGTCCGCATGAATCCGACGATCGCCGCGGCAGCCAGCACGACTCCGGCAAGCGACCCCGCGACGGCCGCGATCGCCGCCTCGAGCGCCACTGTGGCCATGATGGCGGCACGGGGGACACCCAGCGCCAGCATCGTGCCGAGCTCCCTCCGCCGCTCGGCGAGCATGCCGGTATACGCCACGCCCACGAGCACCACCGGGGCCGCGAGTGCCACCAGGAGCATGACGAACGACGTGTCGGCGAGTGTCTTGACGGCCTGGCGGACCGCGATCTGGCTGCCGCTGCCGGCGACGAGCTGCACACCCGGCACCGACGCCAGAGCGAACCGCAGTTCCTCGGGGCCTCGTCCCGCCACGAGCCGCAGCATCGCACCGCTCGGCGACTCGAGCGGCTCCTCCGCCACGCGTTCGCCATCGGCCGTGACGACGTTTGCAGCGGCGAGCCGTCGGGCGGTGTCGGCCGTGAAAAACCACGATCGCTCAAACGGCCCGGCACCGGTGAGGCCGAGTCGGCCATGCACGACGAGCTCCACACCTTGCACGACGATCTGCTCGCCCACCGCCTCCGGCCGCCGCCCGCCGACGAGCACGTCGCCGGCTCCGAATGGTCGCTCGAGCCGCTCCTCCACCCACGGCAGCACGGTGAGGTCGGTCGCCGGATCGAACACGACGACGTCGATCGGCAGGTGGCCACTGGCGTCGGCCAGTTTGAGCGTGCGCTGCCGGGCCACGGCTGCCACCACCGGCGAGGCCGAGAGCCGATGAATCGCCTCCGGAGCGATCGTCGCCGCCGACGGTTCGACCGAGAGGAGGACGGGAGTGAGGTTGGCCGTGATGCCGGCTGGCAGGATGGCGGCATCCGCGCCCAGCCGTGCGAGGCTCCGGTCGAGGGACCGACCGATCACCGTATGAAACACGAGCGCCCCGAACGCCGCCGCCCCCGCCAGCGCGATGCCAGCCGCGAGGAAGCCGAGCCGCCACGGGCGGCGGGTGACGTCGATCACCGCCATCCGGGCGAGCACCGGAAGAGACGACGACCTGCCGCCCGGGGTCATACTGTGCAGCTTCGGCTGTATTTCAACTCTTCCACCTTCGACGGCACGATCACGCAGTCATGATGCCCGCCGAAATTGGGCATGTAGCCGACCTGCTCGAGCGTGTCCTGCCGAAACACGAACGCCCCCGCCTCCATCCGTTGGAACCCGGAGAAGATGACGATCGCATACTTGCCGTCGTAGGTGGTGCAGGTGGTCTGGGCGTCGACGCCGACGTTGCGAAACTTCTTGATGATCTTCCAGGTCTTCGTGTCGACCACGACCACGTCCGACTTCATCGGCTTCGGCCGTAGGATCGTGAAGAAGCACTTCGTGCCGTCGATCGAGTAGTTGAGATGAAACGGCGACGGGAATTCCCCCTGCCATTCCGGATCCTTGACGAGCGTCACCCGCTTCCACTTCCGTGGATCCGCGTTGGCGGTGTCGAACACCGCCACGTTGTTCGCGCGGAGGTTGTTCATCATGCAGAGGTAGTTACCGGCGGGATGGAAACCCGACTCATGGATCGGGTTGCCCACGGCCGACAGGTCGACGACCCACGTGTCTGGTGAGCTCGAGACCTTCGTGAGCGGGAAGTTGTCCTGCACGCCCTCGTTGGCCTGGATGAAGCAGATCGGCTCGAAGGTGTTGCGGTCGACGATGAACCCGCCGCCGCACATCCGCAGCCCCATGAGCGAATAGCGGCCGGCCGGATCGTGGAGGCAGAAGTCGAGCCCGGTGAGCCCGCGCGGATCGTTACCGGGGATCTGGCCGCGCTCCACCCGCAGTTCGGCCATCGGGGCCATCTCGAAATTGATCTTGTTGCCGGTGGTGCCCTCGAGGTCGTAGCGGCCGAGGTCGAGGCTGGGCGCGAGCCGCGTGAGCACGATCCGGCCCCCCTTGGTCCACGTGGAGCCGAGGTCGTCGGCCTTCGGCTGCCAGTCGGCGCGGAAGGCGTTGAGGACCGTCGTCTTCTCGCGGCCGCGGGCCCGCGAGAAGAAGGCCACGATGTCCTTCTGGCCATCGCCACAGGCGAAGCCGGTGCCGTCCGGGAAGGGCACGGTGTGCACGCCCAGGCCGATGCCGGTCGTCTCGGCGATATCTTCGAGGAGGTCCATCTGGCCCGTCTTGCCGTCGTAGCCCACGCGGTAGATGTGATTGCCCTGGCCGGCCTGCCCGAGCATGCCGTTCTCGCGGATCCGCGTCGGGAGGCCATACATCAGGATGTTGTCGCCCCCCTGGGTCGTGTTGACGAACTCGAAGCCCTTGTAGGGATCGCCCGAGTCGGCGGGAAACGCCGCCAGGTGATGGGAGATGGGGCAGCTGTCGCCGTAGTTCCAATACGAGATCCAGGCGAGCGTCTTCTGCGCGGCCAAGTCGACGGCGTGTGTCCCGCCGCCGAGCTTCTGGGGAGTGAGCAGGATGAACCGGCCGAGTTGCTCGCGGATTCCCTCGTAGCGCGCATCCTCGGTGAGCGGGCTGTCGGCTGCAGCCGCCGCGGCCGGCCGACCAGCCAGCAGACGGCTGGCGGCGAACGCGCCTGCGCCGGCGAGACCAGCGGCTCCGTAGCGAAACAAGTTGCGACGGGCGAGTTTGGCGGCGAACAGGTCGTTCATCGGGCGATTCCAGGGGAGGGGGCGATCGAAGCCGAAAGGAGCGGGCAGCCGGCCGTGGTTGGACCGGGAAGAACGGCGAGCGATTCTGCGGGAAAGAGATTCGCATCGCCAAGCCGGCCGGCGAGGTCGCGAAACCCCTGCCGCGAAATGCCAGGCCACACCGTCTCGACGGAGCCATCCGGGCGCACGAGCGCCACGCAGCCCGCCTTGGTCACTCCCCAGGCCGCTGCCAGGCTGCCATCGGACTGGATCACGTGCGGCACGGCCAGGCCCGTCGACTCGAGGAATGGCTCGGCCTCGCCGTCTTGCGCCTCGATTACCGCCAGACACGACGCCCGCGGCGCGAGGTGCGGGGCGAGCGTGGTGAGCATCCTGGCAAACTCGGCACTGCAGCCGCAATCGGCCTTGAGAAACAGGATCACTGCGGGCCGGTTGTCGGGAAGCACCACGCGTTCGAGCGACGCGGGAACACGCCGGGGAGCCGACGTATTGAGCGCCGCCACGTCTTCGGGCGGCGCGGCATGCCTGCTCGGCCGAGAGGCCGCGGCGTACTCCATCGGCCGCGGGGCCGTACGACTGCGAACGAGCACAGCCCCGGCGAGCAAGGCGACGAACGTCGCGATGAGGAGTCCGACCGACCGCACGGCGTGTACGTGGCTCCTTTCCTCACATCGAGGCCAGACAGGCTCGGTAGCAAGGAATCGTTCTAGCACAATCAGGATGAGCACCGGGCCGCGAAAAAGAACGGTGTCTCCGTTTTCAGAAGCTCTCCAGCGCCCTCACGCCCGCGATCAGGGCCGGCGCTGCCGTCGGCAGCGCGGGCACGACGTGTTGCACGTCCGGCGTGATGAGCACGGCGACAGGGTCTGCCAGGGCTCGCCAGTTGAACGCAGGCCGGGCTCCGGCGGCGGCAGGATGGCCGTGGGGCGATCGGAGCGTCACGGCCCGACAGCCGATTTCGGTGAATCCTGAAACACGAAATACACCGCCGCGCAGATGCACAGTGCAGCCCACAGGTAGTTGAGCCTCAGCGGCTGCTTCATGGAGAGCACCGCGAAAGGCACGAACACGGCCAGCGCGATCACCTCCTGCAAGATCTTCAGCTGCCCGAGGTTCAGCGTGGTGTAGCCGATCCGGTTGGCCGGCACCTGGAGCAGGTATTCGGCGAGCGCCACGCCCCAGCTCACGAGCGCCGCGATGAACCACGGCCGTCCGCTCAAGTCCTTGAGATGGGCGTACCACGCGAACGTCATGAACACGTTCGAGCAGATCAGCAGCAGCGTGGTCTGGAGCAGAACGGGCATGGTATGAAGGTCGTTGTGAAGCCGGCATCGCCGGCGGACGTCGCCTGAATACAGGTGACGCGGAGACAATCCGCGTAGGATCGCCGTAGGAACTTCTCGGCGCGGCAATCATGACGATCGACCAGGCAGCGGAGATGCTCGGCGTGCAGCCGGGGCTGCTGCAGCCCTTCGCCGTGGCCGACCCGTTTCACGGCGGCCTGCCGCTCGAGGGCTTTCTCTGCCACAAGACAGACCACCGCTACGGGGCGATCGTGATCGCCCGCGTGGGTGAAGAGCCCTGCCCGCAACTGATTCATGCCACGCCGAAGCTGCGGTATCCGTTCGACCGCGACGGCCGGTTTCGGTTTCCGCCGATCGCCCGGGCGCATGTCTACGAGAAGCTCGACGGCACCAACGTGCTGGCCTACCGCTACCGCGACGCCGCCGGCATCGTGCGGACGACATTCAAGCTCCGGCTGCATCCAGTGCTTCGCAACGGCACGTTCGGCGGCTTTCTCGACCTGTGGCGGGAGCTGCTCGAGCGGCATCCGGAGGCCGCGGCACTGCCGGACCGCAACGACTGCTCAATCTCCTTCGAGCTCTACGGCGGCCGCAACCCGCACCTGATCGCCTACGACGAGCCGCTGGCCATGGCCGTGCTTTTTGGCGTCGATCCGGCGACGGGCCGGCTCGTCGCCCCCTTCGCGCTCGACCTCGGCAGCGTGCCGGTGGCCCCGCTCGTGGCCGAGTTGCGGGCCGAGGAGGATCCGGTGGGCCGCTTCCAGAAACTCCGCGCGGAGCTCGAGGCCCGCAACGTGCGCGTCTCCGACGAGCAGCTTTCCGGCACGGAGGGGGCCGTGTGGTGTGTGACGGAGCCGTCGGGCCTCGTGAGCCTCTGGAAGTGCAAGCCCGAAAGCATCGAGGAGATCCACTGGGCGACCGGCATCAACAAGCAGGCCGTGCTCGCCACCTGCTGGAACGCGCTCGAGACGGTTGACGTGCTTTCTTTCGACACCGTGCGGCCGCTCTTGCTCGAGGAGTATCCGCCGGAAGACATCGATGCCTTCCGGCCGCATGTCGAGGAATGCATCGCGGCTGTGCGTGCGGAGCTCGACTTCCGCGGGCGGGTCGTCGCCGCCTACGAGGCGATCAAGGCAGAGGGGCTGGCGTTTCCAGCCGACAAGGCCGCCGTGATGCGGCTCCTTGCCCCGCGGTTCACGAAGAATGAGATGCGCCGCGTGTATGCAGCCCTCGTGGCCACGACGGTGTGACACTCCGCCACGGATGGTCGCCCTACGACCGCCCGATCGCGAGGCTTGCGAGGGCAACGGCGGGCATGACCCAGATCGTGGCAAGCCGCCACCGGTGCGGGATGTTGGCGATCGACGCAAACCATACAAGGCCGATCGCCACGGTGACGTCAAGCACCCACTGAAACGGCACAAGACCCGCGGCGCCGTTGATCCAGTCGACGAGCGGCGCCACCGCCATCCGCACCGGATCGTCGGCGGGCACGGCGATGAAGCAGGCTCCGAACACCCGCAGGCCGAAGGCGGCAAACGGGATCAGCCCGGCCACCAGTTCCACGCGGCGAGAGAGCTTCGGCAGCGGTGCCGCCCAGATCGCGGTCCAGAGCGCCGTGAAGAAGAGCAGGCGGAAAGTCTCCATGATTGCCGAGTGTAGCCCTTGCAGGCCCGCCGGGCCGTCGTGGCTTGCCGCGGCGCTCCGAGGGTAAGATGAACGGCGTCATCCTGGTTTCCGGAGGCTCGCGTCATGAATCTGCTGTGGTTTCTCCTGATCGGCCTCGCGGCCGGGTGGCTCGCGAGCCAGATCATGAAGGGGGGTGGCTCGGGGCTCGTCACCGATCTGATCATGGGCGTGATCGGCTCGATCCTCGGCGGGTTTTTGTTCGGCCTGCTCGGACTCTCGGCCGATGGTGCGCTCGGCAGCTTCGTCACGGCCACGGTCGGCGCGATCGTCCTGATCGAGGGGCTGCGGATAATCAACCGCTCGCGGATCTGAGCGGCCGGGTCGAACAAGCCTTCAGCGGACGAGCTCCAGCGTCAGGCCCAAGGCGCGGGCAACCCGCTCGACGTTGGACAGCCGCACGTCCTTGCCCTCTTCGATCGCGCGGATCGTCGCTTGGTTGGGAATGCCCGCTCATTTCGCGAGGGCATACCAGGTCAGCTGACGTGCCTCTCGCTCCGCGCGGATTTGCCCTGCAATCCCTCCCCGAGTGTCGGCGGGCATGCGCTTTGGTGGAAACTCGCCCATGATCGCGTCGCGCACCTTCGCGTGCCGGGCCCGCTCCCGGGCGGTCAGCCATCGGTTCCTATGCTGGAGCTTGGGAGGCATTGTCGATTGCACCCGTCAGGGTTCGGATATTTCGTAAGCAGCTCACCCGCCGAATACCGCGTAGCCCCGCTCGATGACGAGCAGCCGACCCGGGCGGCAGGTGGTCCAGTCCTCGCCGTCGGTGAGCGGCCGGGAGGCGAGCACGTAGCCCCGCTGATTCGGCTCCTTCTCCTCGTCGAGGTCGGCCTCCCAGTCCTCGTCGCGGAGGCTCACGTGGCAGAAGGGCGCCTCCCGCCGCGTCCAGGCCAGGCCGTTGTAGCCGCCCGAGTCGTGGTAGCAGTAGAGCCGCCGGCCGTCGGAGAAGAGCAGGTTCAGATCGCCGAGGGCGTTGAGATCCCGCAGGAACTCCTCGAGGGCGGGATAGTCGGCGAGGCCGCCCGCAGCCTGCTCGCTGCCGAGCCACGTGAGCACCGCGCCCATCGCGAGTTCGGAGTCGGTCTGGCCTTCCGGGGTGAAGTCTGGGCCGGCCATTTTCTTGAGCCGTGCCACGTCGAGCGTGCCGTTGTGGGCAAACGTGAACGTGCCATCGCCCAACGGTCGGGTGAAGGGGTGCGTGTTGGCCTGGCTCACGCGGCCGCGGCTGGCGGCCCGAACGTGGCCGATGAAGAGCGGCGCGTGGAGCGGGTCGCGATCGGGCAGCGCGGCGGCCGTGTCACTCTCCTCGGCGTTGATCGGTTCCTTGACGATCGTGGGCTGCGTGGCCGTGATCGCCGCCAGCCCCCAGCCGTCGCGGTTTCGCCGGCCGCGGTGGCGAAAACCCCGGAACGACAGCCCGGGCGACACGGGCCTGTTGAACGCGAGTCCGAGGAGTTCACACATCGGGTGATTGGCCGTCCGGATTGAGCCAGTCGCGAAGCGTTGCTTTGATCCGGGCGATTCGGATCAGCCGTGCAGCCTCATCATTCATCGCTGTAGAGCACCCGGCCTTCCCGCAGTGCGGTGCGGATGACGTGGTTTGATGAACCTTTCCAGCGTTCGACTTCGTCCCGGCTGTAGTCAAGCACGTCTTTTGGCACGCGAAACGGCGAGAGTGCGCGACGAATCCTTCTTAACTCTGCTCGACGGCTTCGAGAGGGGCCGAATGGCTCGTTCTCGACGACGAGGAGATCGACGTCGGAATCAGCGGTGGCGTCACCTCTCGCGTGTGAGCCGAACACGACAATCTGCGTCGGCCGTACGGCGGCGACGATCGCGCGGGTCATGTCGGCAAGCAAGGCTGCGTCAGCGGTTTTGATCATTGGATGGCTCCGACCGCGATTGTACCCGCCGGATAGTCATTCGGTTTCCCGCAGCCGTTCGCGAAGCGCGGCTGGACCTCGGCCAGCCATTCGGGGCTCAGGGCGGGCCAAGCCTCTGGATGTTCGGCATCCCACATCGCATCGAGGAGTTGCAGTCGTTCAGCGGGGCTCAGCGCCCTCGCCGCTTCAATGATTTCAGCCAGTGTGATTGGCTTGGTCACTCGTTCTTGCCCCTGATCCTGAGTCATGGCTCCGTGCCTCGCGGCACAAGCTCGCAGTGCGCGGCGGCGGTCGGCAGTTCGCTCAGCGAAAATTTCGCGCTCACGACATGCTCTCCGATGATCGTCAGCCAATGCGGGCGACTCGAGTTCGCGCCGAGATCACGGCTCCTCGCCCGGCACGAACGGCCGCCGCGGGGACGCCGCCGACTTCATGAGCAGGTGACGAAATGCCTCGCTGGATTCAAGCAGCTCATTGACGAGTGACTCCGACTCGTCACCCTCCTCATGCCGACGATCCGGGTCGAGCGGATGGATCGCCACCAGGCGATGGTCAGGCAGCTCGACGACCACCGGGCAATCGGAGTCGCAACACCTGGCAAGAACATCGACAGCCTCACTCTGCAGGCGGCTGACGGGAATCACTTCGATGCCCATGAAACTCCTCACCTTGCTATCGATCGACGAGCTTAGCCATTGAGTCCGGCCTTTCGCCGGACACGGGCCTGCACATCCTCCCACGGGGAGGCCTTCATGCGACCCGCGTCGAACTCCGCCGACCGCCGCTGAACTTCAGCGAGCCATTCGGGGCTGAGGGCGGGCCAGTTCTCGGGGTGCTCGTCATCCCACACGGCGTCGACGAGCCGCCGCCGTTCAGCCGGGCTGAGCGTCCGTGCGGCGTCGATGATTTCCTGAAGCGTGGTCATGGGCATGGCCTGAGCGTAACCGGTTTTCCTGCCGCCGCCACAAAGTCGATCAGCACATCCGTGAAGATAATTTCTATTGGCTCGGTTTCAGCCGGCTGTGCGGCGTTGGGCCGCGTCGCGAAGACGGCGTGAATGGGCCTCCACGTCCGTGATGTCGGTTCGGTAGCCGATCAGCCCAAGTTCCGTCCAGCGCTGCACCAGTGCAGAGCCCCCGAGGCGTCGCTTCGATTCGGGTGGGCGGATCGTCGAAGAGTCGTGGGCGACTTGACCAGCCTTCTCGTCCGAAATGGGCACCTCCGAATGCGGGGCATTGTCGGCCCTGATCTCCGCATCGTCATCATTCCGTCTTTTCATGTGCTCGCGCCCCTGGTCCGGCGGCTGGCGTGCAGGATCGTCAGGCCGATCACTTCGTCGCCCCGGTAGCGCACCACGATATCGTCGGGCCCGAGTTCGCTGTCTGTCGCCTCGGCTTCCGGCTTGAAGCTGACATACACCACGTCGGCCGGCTCGTCATACGTGCACTGCATCGAATGCCCGGGCGCTTGCCGCACGGCGGGGAGTAGGTCGATAAAGGCTTGTGGATCGATGGGCAGCATGGTCATTTCCCGGCTGCGGCCTCGAGTTCGAACTGCTTCAAGCGGACGCGGCCCTGGGGGAATCGCACCGTCAGCTCGAGCTCGCCGCCCATCGCCTTGATCACCTTGCTTAGCGTCGAGATCAGCATGTCGGACTGCCCTTCGAGCTTGGCCCAACTGGGCTGCTTCATGCCCGCAACGCGGGCCATCTGAGTCTGCGTCTTGCCGAGAGCCGCGCGGATCTCGCTCAGCACCATCTCCGCCAGCATTTCCTGCGTGCGGCGCGAGGCGATCCGCTTGGTCTTGGCGTTGCCCGTTCGGGCGACGAGTTCCCGGACTGTCTTTGCCACGTCACTCTGCTCCGCGTTTCTTGGTCGGCTTCTTCATCGTCGAAAGGTGTTCGGCATACAGGATGTCGGCCTTGGCGATCAGTTGGCGGTAAAACGGCCGCTGCGGCCTGCCGCGCTTGTCTCCGCCCACCAGCAGGATCGCCGCCCGCGAAGGGTCGAAGGCAAACGCGATCCGCAGCGTGTGGTCGGCCACGTCGGCCCGAATTTTTTTCATGTTGGGGTATTTCGAACCGTTGAGCGTGTCGGCGTCCCAGGGCGGGCCCGAACAACTCGAGCAGATTCACCTTGGCCTCGATCTCAGCCCGTTCCTCGTCGCCCAGCGTCTGGAACCACTCATCGAAGACATCGGTCGTGGCCGCCGTCCACATGAGCATTTATAGCCTACGGGCTATTTCCTGAAAAGGCAAGAAAACCACCGACGCTCGCGACGCCGCATGGCGAAGAGTGTACGCATGTACCGTATCTCGTCAACCCACCCGGGACCAAGCGGCGGTGTTGGTTTTCAAGGGGGGCATGGTGCAGGTCATGTTTCCCAAGAAGGCAGTTCCAGGAGAGAGGGATGTCACGGAGCCAGGGTCGCCAGCCGAGGCCCCCACATCTCATC